>NZ_CAMSEL010000010.1:0-288426 GCF_947057495.1 Citrobacter sp. Marseille-Q5395
TTGCCTGGCGGCTGTAGCGCGGTGGTCCCACCTGACCCCATGCCGAACTCAGAAGTGAAACGCCGTAGCGCCGATGGTAGTGTGGGGTCTCCCCATGCGAGAGTAGGGAACTGCCAGGCATCAAATTGCAGTAAACCGGGATAACTAATCCGGGTAGTGACAAAGAAATTCGGTGGAGCGGTAGTTCAGTTGGTTAGAATACCTGCCTGTCACGCAGGGGGTCGCGGGTTCGAGTCCCGTCCGTTCCGCCACTTATTAAGAGCCCTGAGCTAATGCTCAGGGCTTTTTTTTATTCATTTTTATTATTGCCAAATACGCAAAAATCCTCTGCATTTTACACTCTTTTTCTGCAAAGATCTGACGGTCATAATCCTCCCAGTTAACAAACCCTGTGATTAAAAAGAGGAATTTATGGCTATCCCTGCATTCGGTTTAGGCACTTTTCGCCTGAAAGACGACGTTGTTATCGCATCTGTTAAAACCGCCCTTGAACTGGGCTACCGTGCAGTCGACACTGCGCAAATCTATGATAATGAAGCCGCAGTGGGTCAGGCAATTGCTGAAAGCGGTGTGCCACGCAGCGAATTGTATATTACCACCAAGATCTGGACTGAAAATCTGGGCCGGGACAAGCTGATCCCGAGCCTTAAAGATAGTCTGAAAAAGCTGCGTACTGAGTATGTTGATCTGACACTTATCCACTGGCCTTCTCCTAACGGTGCCGTATCCGTTGAAGAGTTTATGCAGGAATTACTGGAAGCAAAAGTGCAGGGGTTAACCCGTGAAATTGGGATCTCTAACTTCACTATCCCTTTGATGGAAAAAGCAATTGCTGCGGTGGGTGCTGAAAATATTGCAACTAATCAGATAGAGCTTTCCCCGTATCTGCAAAACCGTAAAGTAGTTAAATGGGCCAAACAACACGGTATCCATATCACCTCTTATATGACACTGGCTTATGGCAACGCGCTGAAAGATAAAGTGATTGCTCGTATTGCGGCTAAACATAATGCCGCCCCGGCCCAGGCTATTCTTGCATGGGCAATGGGAGAAGGGTACTCAGTTATACCTTCTTCGACTAAACGTGAAAATTTGGCAAGCAATCTGCTCGCGCTACAACTGCAATTGGATACAGAGGACAAACTTGCGATCGCTGCACTGGATCGTAACGATCGCCTTGTCAGCCCCGAAGGTTTAGCCCCTGAATGGGATTAATGACAGCTGCCTTTGTGTTGAGTTAATCCTGTTTCACAGCTCCTGCGGGAGCTGTTCTTGCATGTTCACTCAAAAAGTCGATAAACGCGCGAATACGTGTACTTACAGCCCGATCGCTGTAATACACTGCGCTAAAGGGCATTTCAACGGGCAGACGTTTATCTGCCAACAACTCCACCAGTTCACCCTGCGAGATTTCTTTATCAATCATATAATCTGAAAGACAGGCAATTCCGTTCCCGTTCAGGCAAAGCTGTTTCAATGTTTCACCGCTGTTAGAAGAGAGTCCGCACTCAATTTCATGAAGCTGTCCATCGCTACAGGCAATAGGCCAGGTATTGAGTGAGACAGGCTCGGAAAAACCCAGACACAGATGTTGTTTAAGCTCCTCTACGCTCTCAGGCTCACCAAATCGGGCAATGTACTCCGGTGAGGCAATAATCTTACGGTAGCTGGTAAATAGTAGGCGCGCGCGCAGGCTCGAGTCCGTAAGCGCACCTGCTCGTATTGCAACGTCAACTTTTCGCTCAATAAGATTGATAAATGTCTCCGAGGAAACTAGTGACAGCGTCATCTCAGGGTAACGTTCACGGAAAGGTTTGATGAGTGGCATCAGAAAATGCAACATCACCGGCGTCGCCGCGTCGATACGCAACAGGCCGCGCGGGGTATTACGAGACTCCATAATTTCTGTTTCTGCCGCAGCCATTTCCTGCAGTATCAACTGCACTCGCCTGAAATAACGTTCACCTTCTTCAGTCAGACTGAGCTGTCGGGTTGTTCGGTTGAGCAAACTGACACCCAGCTTCATCTCCAGCTTTTTTACTGCCCGGCTAATAGCGGAATTGGCTTGTCCCAACTGCTCTGCAGCGCGGCTAAAACTACCGCTTTCCACAACAGCAACGAAAATGGCCAGTTCTTCTGAAGTTGCTTTCATTTTTGCACCTGGAGCAAAATTATATTGAGATTTTGAATATTTTTGTTATTAAAACATCCCGGCATACTTCGTGTCATCTGATTACTGATGATATGGAGTTATTTATGCCTCTCGCTTTATTTGCACTGACAATAAGTGCTTTTGCTATTGGTACGACTGAATTTGTAATTGTCGGCCTTGTGCCGACCATCGCCGAACAGCTGGCGATCTCTTTGCCTTCTGCAGGAATGCTGGTTTCTATCTATGCGCTGGGCGTGGCAATTGGTGCGCCGGTACTGACTGCTCTGACCGGACGTCTGCCGCGTAAGCAACTGCTGGTTGCGCTAATGGTGCTATTTACGGTCGGTAATTTGCTGGCATGGCAGGCGCCTGGTTATATGACGTTAATTGTTGCACGCCTGCTGACCGGTCTCGCACATGGCGTGTTCTTCTCAATTGGTTCTACTATTGCGACAAGCCTGGTGCCAAAAGAGAAAGCAGCTTCAGCCATCGCTATTATGTTTGGTGGGTTAACGGTGGCACTTGTGACAGGAGTTCCGTTGGGAACATTTATTGGTCAGCATTTTGGCTGGCGTGAGACTTTCCTCGCGGTATCTATGTTAGGTGTCATTGCTCTGATTAGCAGTCAGTTGCTGATCCCTGCGAATATCCCCGGTCGGGCTGCTGCCAGTATTCGCGATCAGGTGAAAGTCTTAACGCATCCTCGCCTGTTACTCATCTATGCCGTTACGGCGCTGGGCTATGGTGGTGTCTTTACGGCATTTACTTTTCTTGCACCGATGATGCAGGATCTGGCGGGATTCTCACCGGCAGCGGTAAGCTGGATCTTACTGGGGTATGGCGTATCTGTTGCCATCGGTAATATCTGGGGTGGCAGACTGGCGGATAAACATGGCGCCGTTCCAGCGTTGAAATTTATCTTCGCAGCCCTGTTTGTTCTGTTGATGGTCTTTCAGTTAACTGCATCCACTCAGTACGCAGCTCTGGCGACAATCCTTGTCATGGGGATTTTTGCCTTCGGCAACGTACCAGGGCTGCAGGTTTACGTGGTGCAGAAAGCGGAGCAATTTACACCCAATGCGGTTGATGTGGCCTCAGGACTGAACATTGCGGCGTTCAACATTGGCATTGCATTGGGTTCAGTGATTGGTGGCCAAACGGTAGAGCATTATGGGTTAGCGCAGACCCCGTGGATTGGTGCGCTAATCGTATTGAGCGCTTTCTTTCTGATGAGCGTGAGCGGTCGTCTTGATAAACCCGCACGTGTAGCTATGGGATAAATCACCGATGTAAGTACCTACTTACAAAACAAACTGCAATTGTCCGTTGAAAGTGAGTGCTAAAATCCCTATAACAGAAGAACCAGTCCGGTTGCGGGCTGGTTGACGTTACAGAGGTTTGAAAGTCTAAAGTGCGAAAAAACACCTATGCTATGCGCTATGTTGCCGGACAGCCCGTTGAGCGAATTTTACCGCCAGGGTCGTTTGCGCATATTGGCCAGGCATTGCCCGCAGGCGTTCCGTTAAGCAGCGAGGATCGCATCCGCGTCCTGGTGTGGAATATTTTTAAACAGCAGCGGGCAGAATGGTTGTCGGTGCTGAAGAACTTTGGCAAAGACGCGCATCTGGTGTTATTGCAAGAAGCACAGACTACGCCTGAACTGGTGCAGTTTGCGACCGCTAACTATCTTGCTGCCGATCAGGTTCCCGCTTTTGTGCTGCCTCAGCATCCCTCTGGCGTCATGACGCTTTCTGCTGCACATCCTGTTTACTGTTGCCCGCTGCGTGAGCGTGAACCCATATTGCGGTTGGCAAAATCGGCACTGGTGACAGTTTACCCACTGCCTGATTCGCGTTTATTAATGGTGGTGAATATTCATGCTGTTAACTTCAGTCTCGGCGTGGATGTCTATAGTAAGCAGTTACTTCCCATTGGCGATCAGATTGCTCATCACAGTGGCCCGGTGATTATGGCCGGCGATTTTAATGCATGGAGCCGTCGGCGTATGAACGCGCTGTACCGCTTTTCTCGTGAAATGTCTCTGCGCCAGGTGCGCTTTACTGACGATCAGCGCCGACGCGCATTTGGTCGCCCCCTCGATTTTGTGTTTTACCGTGGTTTGAACGTGAGCGAAGCCTCTGTGCTGGTGACGAGCGCATCCGACCATAATCCTCTACTCGTTGAATTTAGTCCCGGCAAGCCTGAACAATAAAGGTGTGTCAGGTCTGCCGTAGGGCAGGCCTGTAGTGGTGCTGCCCTTTATATTTCACAACAACCGAAGGACAACACAATGACAACACGCTCCCATCATGACAACGTCGAAAAGCAGTTTGGCTCTCAGGCAAAGGCCTATTTAACCAGCGCGGTACATGCATCCGGGCGCGATTTGCAGCGACTGGCCGAGCGACTGTCCTTTTTTCCGCAGGCAAGTGTACTGGATATGGGATGTGGTGCGGGGCACGCCAGCTTTATTGCGGCACAGAATGTGAAGCAGGTGGTAGCGTATGATTTATCTTCGCAGATGCTCGAGGTGGTTGTACAGACGGCAAAAGAGAAGGGATTGGAGAATATTTCCATCCGACAGGGGTATGCTGAAAGTCTGCCGTTTGAGGATCAAACTTTTGATGTGGTGATTAGCCGATATTCAGCGCACCACTGGCATGATGTCGGGAAAGCGCTGCGGGAAGTGAATCGCGTACTGAAACCCAGCGGTGTGCTGATTATTATGGATGTGATGTCTCCCGGACACCCTGTGCGTGATATCTGGCTGCAAACCGTTGAAGCGTTGCGCGATACCTCGCATGTGCGCAACTATTCCAGCGGTGAGTGGCTGTCTCTGATTAATGACGCGAATATGATTGCCGATACGTTGTTCACAGATCGCCTGCCGTTAGAATTCAGTTCATGGGTTGCGAGAATGCGTACTCCCGTTGCACTGACAGAGGCTATCCGATTGTATCAGGAGAGTGCTTCTGCTGAAGTGAAGGCGTATTTTGAATTACAGGAAGACGGTTCGTTCACCAGCGACACGATCATGGTTGAAGCACATAAAACGGCATAAATAAAAAAGGCACTGGGGGGAAACCAGTGCCTTAATTTTTATCATCTCATCAGGAGTCCGGCATACCGTTGTTCTTTACAAACAACGTTAGCTGATCGCCTGGTTGCAGATTTTCCGTATCGCTGTTCCAGCGCATCACATCCTTAATGTTAACGCCGTGACGTTTAGCAATGCTCGAAAGCGAGTCGCCTTTACGTACACGATAGGTGATGCTATCGCTGTTGTTAGCCAGTCGCTGCGCACTGGTGCCAGCACCAACGGTCAGGCTTTGACCCACTTTCAGGGTAGATCCACGCAGATTGTTCCACTGCTTAAGATCCTTCGCATTTACGCCAAGACGTGAAGCGATGCCAGAAAGTGTATCGCCAGAGCGAACCTTGTAGCTACGGCTGTTCAGTGGCGTGTTATCCGCAACTAACGTTGACTGCACGGCTGCAATTTCGCCAGAGGCCAGAGATTCACGCAACTTCTCTGCGTGCTTCTTTGGCACCATCACGTATTGCGGGCCGCTGGCACCCAACGTAGAGCCCTTCACACCTGCATTGAATGTCTTCAGCTTGCTGACGGAAATACCCGCCATATCGGCAACCTGAGCCATCTCAACCGGACTGTTAAGACGAACACGTGCTAACGCGCGGCTTTCGTCTGTGGTTGGCAGACGCACGCCATAGCGTTTGCTGTTCTTGAGAATATCGCTCAATGCCAGCATTTTGGGCACATATAGCTTCGTTTCCTGAGGCAAAGGGAGCGACCAGAAATCGGTGGGCTTACCACGAGATTTGTTCGCTTTGATTGCCTTCATCACGCGACCTTCACCGCTATTATAAGCAGCAACGGTCAGCAGCCAGTCGCCATCAAACATCTTGTTCAGACGCTGCATCATGTCCAGCGCGGCAGTGGTGGAAGCCACTATGTCGCGACGTGCATCATAACTGCGAGTCTGTTTTAAACCATAATTGCGCCCCGTGCTCGGAATGATCTGCCAAATACCTGCGGCATTGGCGCCAGACGTTGCGTGAGGATCAAAAGCGCTCTCCACTATGGGTAGTAGTACCAGTTCCATTGGCATGTTACGTTTCTTAACCTGCCCGGCTATCCAGTACATATACGGCTCTGCCCGTAAAGTTACATCGTGGAGATAGCTCTTATTGCGTAAATACTTCTGTTTTTGTTCGCGAATCCGGTTGTTTTCCGGAATTCCCATCTTTAGCTCGTCACCAATGAAAGCCCACAAATCTTGATCGGCCGCGATAGATGTCCCATCGTCCATCCATCGCGCCTGACTAGTGAACTTTCCTGCTTCCCCTTGACCAGCTGCAGAAAGGCTCTGTGCGTGCTGTTGGACGTTACCAGTATTCTGGCACCCAACAAGCAGGACAGAGGCGAGTAATATCGCTTTTGCCTTCATGTGTGTGTCAATAGTTGCTTAAAAGACGACCGATCATAACGGCGAAGTTTTCAAAAGGCAACCCGGAATTGTCAGAACGTATCTTTCTTTGACCTTAACCAGGCAAAACGCTCTTCAGGTTGTTGCAATATTGTTTCTTTGTTGATTTCATTAATTAAATCAATATCTTCTGTTCTTAAAAAAATATTATTTCGACGCTCATTTTTCAGAATTACGGGCAGTGTCATTTGTTTTTTTACGCGTAACTCATTAACTTTACGATAATAATCATTTATGAACGAATCGTGCGGAAGGATGCTTAGGGCAAACTTCATATTTGCTAATGTGTATTCATGTGCGCAACAAACCAATGTATCGTCAGGAAGGGCGCTTATTTTTTTAAGTGATTGATACATTTGCGAAGCTGTGCCTTCAAAAAGTCGGCCGCAGCCGCCAGAGAAGAGCGTGTCGCCGCAAAATAAATAAGGATGACTAAAGTAACAAATATGTCCTAAAGTGTGACCCGGGGTAGCAAATATACTAAATTCATGCCCTAAAACGAGGGCGATATCGCCATCTTTGACTATGTGTGTCGTTCCCTTATCTTGTGTTTCTGCTGGGCCATAAACCACTATTTGTGGAAAATGCTGTAGAAGTTCTTTCACTCCGCCAACGTGATCCTGATGGTGGTGGGTGAGGAAAATGGCCTCAGGTACCCAGTTATGCTCAGCAATAGCTTTTAATACCGGAGCTGCTTCGCCAGGATCCACAATAAGGCAGTGGCCTTCATTATTTGTCAGGACCCAGATGTAATTGTCCTGAAATGCGGGAATGCTGTTAAGATTCATAAAATACCTCTCAATGCGTAACGGAAGGTTGTGATGAAACCGGCAAGGATCCCTCAAACTGTCGTAGCGCCCGTTAGCTGGGATGATTTACCCTGGGGCGAGCACTATCGTGAGGCGCTGGAGAATGAGCTTAACCCGTGGTTCGCAAAAATGTACGGTTTTCATCTGCTTAAGATTGGCAATTTAAGCGCAGAAATCAATTCTGAAGCGTGCGCGGTTTCTCATCAGGTAAATGTTTCTGCGCAAGGTTCACCGATGCAGGTGCTGGCCGATCCGTTACATCTTCCCTTCGCCGATAAATCCGTCGATGTCTGTTTGCTGGCGCATACTTTGCCTTGGTGTGCCGATCCACATCGCTTAATGCGGGAGGCAGACCGTGTGCTTATTGATGATGGCTGGCTGATAGTCAGTGGATTTAATCCGGTTAGCCTGATGGGCTTGCGTAAACTGGTGCCGGTATTACGTAAAACATCGCCCTATAACAGCCGGATGTTTACGCTGATGCGTCAACTGGACTGGCTCTCTTTGCTGAATTTTGAAGTGTTGCACTACAGCCGTTTTCACGTTTTGCCCTGGAGTAAACAAGGGGGGAAACTGTTAAGCGCACATGTTCCGGCGTTAGGGTGTTTACAACTGATTGTTGCACGTAAGCGAACAATCCCGCTTACGCTTAATCCGATGAAACAAAATAAAAGCAAAGCACGTATCCGCCAGGCCGTTGGCGCAACCCGGCAATACCGGAAGCCTGACGCTTAAGTCTCGGCCTGATATCCAACATCATCCTGACTGGGACTCATCGCTGCAGCGCGCGCAAGTTCATCACAGCGTTCGTTTTCCGGGTGACCCGCGTGGCCTTTTACCCATTCCCATTTAATTTGATGCTGGCCCAGCGCGGCATCCAGACGCTTCCAGAGATCGACATTCTTCACTGGCTTTTTATCTGCAGTTTTCCAACCGCGTTTTTTCCAGTTGTGGATCCATTGAGTAATGCCCTGACGTACATACTGGCTATCGGTACTGAGAACCACTTCGCACTGTTCTTTTAGTGCCTCCAGCGCGACGATTGCGGCCATCAACTCCATACGATTATTGGTGGTCAGGTTATACCCTTCGCTGAAGGTTTTTTCACGTCCGCGATAGCGTAGAATTGCCCCATAACCACCAGGCCCTGGATTTCCCAGGCAAGAACCATCGGTGAAAATTTCTACCTGTTTAAGCATCTCTGGTAGACTTCCTGTTTTAGCAAATCGAAATCAAACGATAAGTCTGACATAAATGACCGCTATGAGCACTGGAATTACACGACAGATCGTCCTCGATACCGAAACCACCGGTATGAACCAGATTGGCGCCCACTACGAAGGCCACAAGATTATTGAGATCGGTGCGGTTGAAGTGGTGAACCGCCGCCTGACCGGTAATAACTTCCATGTTTACCTTAAGCCGGATCGGCTGGTGGACCCGGAAGCATTTGGTGTACACGGAATCGCGGATGAATTCCTGCTGGATAAACCCACGTTTGCCGATGTGGCCGATGAGTTTTTAGACTATATTCGTGGCGCTGAACTGGTCATTCATAACGCATCGTTCGATATCGGCTTTATGGACTACGAGTTCGCGAAGCTTAATCGTGATATCCCAAAAACAAATACATTCTGTAAAGTGACTGATAGCCTGGCGCTGGCGAGGAAAATGTTTCCTGGTAAGCGTAACAGCCTTGATGCATTGTGCTCACGTTACGAGATAGACAACAGTAAGCGTACATTACACGGCGCGTTACTCGATGCCCAGATTCTGGCCGACGTTTATCTGATGATGACTGGTGGGCAGACAACGATGGCGTTTTCAATGGAAGGCGACAGTCAGCAGCAGAATGATACCGGGATCCAGCGCATTGCGCGCCACTCCAGCAAGTTACGCGTTGTTTTCGCCACTGAGGAAGAGTTAGCGGCCCATGAATCGCGCCTCGATCTGGTTCAGAAGAAAGGCGGAAGTTGTCTCTGGCGGGCATAGTTTACGCATTTACAGTGTAGAAATGGCCATTCGGGTGATTTTTGCAGCAAACGATTAAAAAACGTGAGAAAAAGCGTTGACGAGGTGCGAGGCAATCCGTAATATTCGCTTCGTTCCCAAGCGGAACACAACGCGGAGTGGTAGTTCAGTTGGTTAGAATACCTGCCTGTCACGCAGGGGGTCGCGGGTTCGAGTCCCGTCCATTCCGCCACTATTCAGAGAGCCTGAATCAGCAATGATTCAGGCTTTCGTCGTTTTACGCATTACAAATATTTTCTATTGCTTTACCAGCAAAAAAATCAATAACTGACTTCGCAGCATGGATCCCTGTCTGATGGTACGATTCTACCGTCGCAGCAGCGATGTGCGGTGTAGTGATAATATTTCTGGAATGTAGCAAAGGGCTGAATTGTGGTAGCGGTTCATGCTGAAATACGTCGAGAGCGGAATGTACATTCCTTTCATCAGTTACCTGCAACAACGCTCGTTCATCTATTAATTTCCCTCGAGCAGCATTGATAAGCAAGGCACCATTTCTCATCATAGAAAGATATTTGTGACTGATAAAATTCTCTAATGATGGTGTGTATGGGAGAAGAACGATAATGACGTTAGACTGCATGAAGATGTCGTCAATTGACACAAACTTTACCGCCATTTTATCAGCCATCTCGTGATCCGGGAATTTGTCGTATGCGAGAATTTCAATGTCGAAACCGGATAACCTCTTAACCAGGGTTTTTGCTATATTCCCAAAACCTAATAATCCCACTCGTTTACTATTTAATTCATTTCCCAGCGAGTATCCCCAGTAACCATTTTGCATGTCCATGTGATTACCGGGAATATTTCTTAGACCAGAGAAAATAAGTCCGATTATAAACTCAGCAACCGCATTGGCATTGAGTCCTCGGGCATTATTAACCACAATACCTGCTTTTTTTGCCGCCTCTGTATCTATATTATCAATACCGGTGCCAAATCTTGAGATGATTTTCAGTTTTGGTAGAAGAGAAAACACACTTGCGTCATAACAATCTGTTCCGGCAATGACTGCATCAATAGATTCACGCACGTCATCCGGTTCAGATTGAATAAGATGAGTAATATTGTTCTTAAAAATGAGATTAAACTGGTTATCGCGCAGTAACTTGCAACCTGTAACACAACGAGCTGAAAAACTGGAAACGGTGATTAATATATTTTTCATATCTAATACCTCAGACCTGAGAACGCCATCAGGTTGTGATGGCGTAGACCGGTTACAATAAAAATGACACAAGTTATGAATTTGCTTTAACGCCGAGAGCACCTCCAGGATGAAATAGACCAAAATCGGTCCGGGTAAACTGCTTTAGTTCTGACAGGGCGAGGGCCACGGCATCTCCCACGACAAGAACAGCAGTTGAAGAACAGGATGGAGCAAGACCTAAGTTATCTGCTTCGTTTCTCACCGGGATTTCTACAGATAAATTGCAATTAGTAGCCAGCGATGAGTTGTGGCTTCGGGTAAATGAGACTAAAAAATTATTCATCTTTTTTAGACTTGGCAAGGTAGCTAACAGTTCTGTTGTTTCACCACTATTGGATATCAAGATAACTACATCTTCGCTGGTAACCATACCCAGATCACCATGAACAGCTTCTGTTCCATGAATAAAAAATGAGGGGGTGCCTGTGCTGGAAAATGTAGCAGCCAGTTTTTTAGCAATTATTCCTGATTTTCCCACGCCGATAAAAACAACTTTCCCTCTGCAAGATTGGATTACTTTGACTAAACTTGCTGTTTCTGAAAGTGGCGCGTTAATTATTTCTTCAACTGCTTTGTGTTCATTACGCATGAAGGTTTTAATGAGAGAGATGATATCAGTATTATTCATGTTTATTTTCCTGATTTATTTTATCAATAACATAAGCGACCCGACATAAGCCCTGATGTAGTTTTTCTCTACTACATGCCAGATTAAGCCGTAAGAAGTTCTCTCCGCCAGGCCCATATACACTGCCAGCCATAATCCCGACTTTTCCTTCATGAATTAATCTTGAATAGAATTTATCGAACGAACAACTGATTTGTGAGCAGTCTATCCACGCAAAGTAACAACCTTCAGATTCTTTGAGTAGCAGCGATGAAATATTTTCCTTAACATAATTAACTGCAAAATCAACGTTGGATCTAAGATGTGTTCTTAATTCGTGTAACCATCCATCACATTCATTATAAGCAACGATAGTGGCAATGATATTCAATACTGATGGCGAGTTGACAAAATCCCTGTATCGAGTTATCAACCTGAATTTCTCATTAAAATTATTATCAGGTGTAATAAGATAAGAACCCGTTAGAGCTGGGACATTAAATGTCTTTGAGATGGAGTTAAAAACAACTGTTTTATCATAATGTAACTTAAGTACAGATGTGAATTTGTGGCTAAATGTGAAATCGCTGTGGATCTCATCGGATAATAACCAACAGTTGTTTTTTGAACAGATTTCTGAGATCTTTATCAGTTCATCTTCAGACCACACTTTTCCTGTAGGATTATGTGGATTACACAATAAAATTATCTTTGCATGCTTTGCCTTGGTATTAAAATCATTCCAGTCAAGGCTATATCGACCGTCTTCTTCCCGAATCAATGTTGAAGTAGTTAATTTTCTTCCGGTGTTTTTGATAACATCAAAGAACGCATTATATGCCGGAGTAAACATCAGAATGTTATCTTCATAATCAGTTAATAACTCTAGTGCTTTGGCGATAGAGTACATCACACTTGGGCTATAGGTGATCCAATTAGCATCGATCTCCGTATCATATTTCTGACCATACCAATGGCATATTGAATTGAGATATTCGCTATGTTGCCAGCGACTATATCCGAGGATAGGATGTTCCAGTCTTTTTCGTAATGCGTTGGTTATCGCTTCCGGCATTGGTAAATCCATATCTGATATTGAAAACGGAATAATATCTTTTACGCCGAACCTATCTTCGCAGAAGTCCCACTGAGTACAGTACGTTCCTTTTCGGGAAACAGGAGTGTTAAAAATATCCATCAGTATGACTCCATATATTGGTCCATTTCTTTACGCAAGGCGATAACTTTTGTACCAATAATGACTTGCAGGGTGTTTTTGTCGAGTTTAACAATAGCGATCCCTCCCTGCCTTTTAATGGCCGTCTCGTCTATTATCTCCATATCGTTGATTGTCAGACGTAAACGTGTAACACAGTTATCCAGTGATACGATATTTTCCTTACCACCCAAGGCCTCAATCATTTTTTCTGCTGTGCTGGGGCCCATATTGGTATTTATCTGAGGTTGTGCAACAGGTACTACAACCTCAGTTGCTGTTGCTGAAGGTGTCTGGTCACTATCTTCTCTGCCGACGGTCATCAGGTTATATTTAAGAATGGCCCATTTAAACACCGCGTAATAAATAAAGAAGTAGGCTATTTCTACACAGACAGCCACTGGCCAGCCGGTTCTTGTTCCGCGCAATACGCCAAAACTCATAAATTGAATCAAATCGCCAGTAAATCCCATTTTAACACCGAGATACGGTAGGAACATATTAGCAAAACCATTCATGAAAGCATGGAACACAAACAAAACAGGACTGACAAACAGAAATAAAAACTCTATTGGTTCGCTAACACCACCAATAATTACAGTCAGCACCGCAGAAATCAAAAGTGCTTTAATAGCCTTACGATTTTGTACATGGGCAGTCTGATACATAGCGAGAGCCGCGCCAGCTAAACCATACTGGATCATTAGCTTTCCCTGTTCCATTTTACCAGCAAGGTCCAGGGGAATGACGGCATTCTCTTTGACATAGGCCATAAACATATTGAGGGTACCGTAATATTCTTCACCGTTGATGATCGCTGAACCACCGATTGGTGTAAATCTGAATACGGAAGTGACTAAATGGTTTAGTCCGAAGGGAATCGTTACGCGCTCTGCAACGGCATAGAAGAAATAACCTATTGGGCCAGAGGTAGATATCCAGTGGCCGATTAACATAAAGAGGTTAAAGAACGGCGGCCATACGAAGGGAATAATGATACCGAAAACACTCATGACAATTAACGTAATGATCGGCGCAAGGCGCGGGCCGCTATAGAATCCCAGCGACTCAGGGATGCGTAGATTGACGATCCGCTTATACATAGTGAATACCATCAACCCTGCAACAATCCCCCCCAGTACGCTGGTGTTGTATGACTGAATTCCCAGAATGATAGTTTGTCCATGTGTAGACATCTGGTCGACGGGAACTAACAGACCATGGGTTTTCAGATAGAAGTTTGTCCCTAAATGCATTGCCATAAAACCCACCAGGCCGGAGAATGCACCATATGCTTTATCTTCTTTTTCTTTCAGCAGGCCCAACGGGATAGCGATTGCAAATAACACCGGTAAATTAACAAAAGCAAATAGCCCTAAATTAACAACAAAATCCAGAAATGATTTAACGATAGGGAACCCTAGTACAGGAATTAATTTGGCCATTTCCTCGCTGGCTAATCCACTTCCCAAACCTAACATCATGCCGCATACGCTTAACAGAGCGATTGGGTACATAAATGCCTTCCCCAGGCTCTGAAAAAAACTCCAGGCTTTTTTCTGTTTCATATTAACTGTCTCGTGATAAAGTGAAAGGTAATCAGTCCATCAATACTTTAATGCGAATTGAAAGATATAATTTCTCTTCCATTGCTAGTCTATAGTTAAATTCGGATTTTAAATATTTTTCAATTTCAATAATGGAACATTGTAAAATTAAATCTTTTTCCAAGAAATATTCATAAATATCACCAATATCTTTATTTTTTATCTTTTCGTTGCATAGCACTCTACAAGAAAAATATTTCAAATGGGTCATGAAACGTGAGTAATTGAATGCATTCCGATCTACTCTTTTCTCGTAAACTTTTTCGATAATGTCTGTGATTCGTTGCGAGAATTCTATAATTCTGAAGGACTCATAGTCGGAGGTGTTTTCATAATTATTTAAAATATGCAGGGCAATGAAGCCAATCTCATCATCCGGAAGTTGGATCTTAAAATATTCATTAATAATAGATAAAGCGTCGCGACTGATAGCATACTCCGATTTGTATAATGCTTTTATTTCGTCAAGAAATATATTGCTTATTTGGATGCCTGATGCGCACCGTGAGATTGCATTGGAAATATGATCTGCAAGAATCAGCAAAAGTGATGGGTTTAATTTTTTGTCAAGATTCATTTCCGCATAGCGAACTATATTTTCAGAGACAAAAACATAATCAATATCTACTCGCTCTATGAGTTTGTATAGTTTACCTTTCTCTTCATTTCTGACATAAAAGAATCGGTTAGCCGGATGAGGCGGAACCGGCATACCATTCTTTTTATTGTAACCGACGCCAGGACCAGAAATGATGACTTCCTGACCACTCATCGATGCCAGCACACAATTGTTATTCATGACTTTTTCGATGATCATTTCATGGCTCCAAAAAAAAAGGCAAGACAAGTAAGAAGTAATAATTACTTCAAACGTTGTCTTGCCTGATTTAACAGTTACAAGATTATTCACTAATGCGTATACCCTACACAGAACTATCTTAAATAAATGAGATGTACGTCCTGTTTTAGGATTAACATACCAAATCTAAAGTGCAAACCTCACATACAGCATTCAAATAGTTTTTTTAGTGAATACATTCCTTATATGTATATTGTTTTTCTATGTGTGATGTTGCCCGCCTTTCTTCGACAGCGTGTAAACGTCATTCGCTCAGTGTCTGCGCGATATCTTTTTGAACCTGCTGGCGTTGTTCCGGAGTCAGCACTTTGCTCAGGTCAAAGTAGTACTTCACCCGATAATAACGCGCCTGTTGTTCGATGTTGCTGAACGCGGAAAGTTGTTTCCTGACTGCGGCATCATCCCATTTTCCGGACTTGATGACGTCAATCAGTGCACCGTCTTTAACATCCTTCACTGAAATCTGGCTGACATTGGTTTCAAGCTGCTGGTGCAGCTTTTTAATCTGTGCGACCTGGTCGTTGGTCAGTTTAAGATGTTGTACTACTGGATCCTGGGCTGGAACCGGAACGTTGGATACGTTTGCTGCGAGCGTGCTAAAAGAGGCACCAGCCAGGGTAGCAGCCAGCAAAGTCATGCGTACGAATTTTTTCATTTTGATATCCTGAAAAAGAATTTACGTGTGATTGTCATTTTCAGAATACGTTGCTTGAGGCATGTCGCCACGCGAATTTGTTTTGCGGTTGGTTACGGAGTGAAACAATCCCGCTACGGAAAATTTGCGCCGTAGCAGGAGAAGGCGATATCTACAGCGTGAATGCGTCGGCATCCAGCCAGGCTGGAAACTTCTCACGATACTCCCTCAGCATAGCGAGCGATAATTCTGCGTCAATCCGCGTTGCCTGATGTGGCTCGGCGGTCGCAATGATTTCACCCTGCGGATTAATAACCCGACTGTCGCCGCGATAATGATGACCATTACCGTCAGTGCCTACGCGGTTACATCCTGCTACATAAGCCTGATTTTCAATCGCTCGAGCGGTAAGCAGCGCCTGCCAGTGCACTGAGCGTGGCGCTGGCCAGTTTGCGACATATAACGCCAGGTCGTAATCATTGCGATTACGTGACCATACCGGAAAACGCAGGTCATAACAGATCAATGGCAGAATACGCCAGCCACGCCATTCAAAGATAACGCGCTCTTCGCCTGCCTGATAATACTGATGTTCATCCGCCATGCGAAACAGATGGCGTTTATCATAGAGATGAACTCGACCCTCAGGTTCAACCAGTAAAAAGCGATTTACCGGACCACGTTCTGACTGTAACGCAACGCTGCCTGCTATCAGGGCATTTGCCTGCTGCGCTTTGGTATGCATCCAGTTGACAACCTCTTCCTGCGAAAGCGATTTGGTTGCTGCATCCATTGCAAATCCACTGGTAAACATCTCAGGTAACACAATGACGTCACGTCCGGTGACGGTTTCCAGTTGTCTGTCGAAATGGCGCAGATTAGCGGGGCCATCCATCCAGATCAGTGGTTGTTGCAGCAGAGTTATTTTCAAACCAGGCACGATCGAGGCTCCTCGTTGAACATTATTTTGACACTGTAGCATGAGCTTTAACAAAAATGTGGCAATAAAAAGCCCCGCCATAAGCGGGGCTAGTAGTCGAGCATTTGCGTTATGCTGCTTCGACTTTACGCACTTTCTCTGGCAGCTTTACCGGCTGAGTCGCCAGCGCTTCAGGTTCAAAATCATCAACGTTGATACTGCGCAGACGGCTCTCTTCGGCTTTCACCAGAATCGCAGCTTCGTCTTTATCAATCAAACCTTTTGCCAGCGCATTGCGTGCCAGTTCATCCAGACGAGTAAATGGCAGGTTTTTACCTAACTCTTTACAGATACGCTGGTGGATAGGATCGGCGGCAATCACGTCCAGCAAAGCTTCTTCCAGTAAACCAACCGGGTTGTGCTCGCTTGGCGTCAGGTACTGACCGCGACCAAGACGAGAACGCGTGGCGCTTGGAATCTGCAAAATCTTCGCAACTTTATGGTCCAGCTTGTCAGACGGTGCATGATAGTGGCGCCCGGTAGGGAAAATAACCACATTCAGCAACCCGGCAACCAGGCGGTTCGGGAAGTTTTTCAGCAGGTCGTCCATCGCCTGTTCAGCCTTATACAATGCATCCTGTACGCCCCAGTGAACCAGCGGCAGGTCTGCTTCGTTACGGCCTTCATCGTCATAACGCTTCAGCACGGCAGAGGCCAGGTACAGCTGACTTAATACATCGCCCAGTCGGGCTGAGATACGTTCGCGACGTTTCAGACTACCGCCCAGTACGGCCATGGATACGTCTGAGAGTAAGGCCAGGTTCGCGCTCAGACGGTTCAGGTGCTGATAGTAACGTTTAGTGGCATCGCCAGTCGGCGTGCTGCTGGTTAACCCGCGAGTCAGGCCAAGCCAGAAACTGCGCACTTTATTACTGCCAACATGACCAATGTGTTTGAACAGCAGTTTGTCGAACGCATTGACGTCGTTGCTTTGTGCGGCAGCCATCTCTTCCAGGACATAAGGATGGCAGCGAATTGCGCCCTGGCCGAAGATCATCATGCTACGGGTCAGAATGTTCGCGCCTTCAACGGTGATGGCGATAGGTGCGCCCTGATAAGCACGCGCCAGGAAGTTGCTTTCCCCAAGCATAATGCCTTTACCGCCAGTAATATCCATCGCATCGATGATTGACTGCTGTCCGCGGTGGGTACAGTGATATTTCACGATAGCTGACAGCACCGCCGGTTTTTCGCCGAGCATAATGCCGTAGGTAATCAGCGACGCAGCAGCGTCCATCACATAGGCGTTACCCGCAATACGTGCCAGTGGCTCTTCAATACCTTCCATCTTGCCGATAGAGATTTTGAACTGGCGACGAATATGGGCGTAAGCACCCGTTGCCATCGCAACAGATTTGACGCCACCTGTAGAGTTAGACGGCAGAGTAATACCACGACCGACAGACAGGCATTCCACCAGCATACGCCAGCCCTGACCGGCCATTTTCGGTCCACCGATAATGTAATCAATCGGTACAAAAACATCTTTACCCAGCGTCGGACCGTTCTGGAACGGGACGTTCAACGGGAAGTGGCGACGACCAATTTCCACCCCAGGCGTAGACGTTGGGATCAGTGCGCAGGTAATACCCAGGTCCTCTTCACCACCCAGCAGTTTTTCTGGGTCAGAGAGTTTAAACGCCAGACCCAGCACGGTAGCGATAGGGGCCAGAGTGATATAGCGTTTGTTCCAGGTCAGGCGCATACCTAATACCTGCTGACCTTGCCATTCACCCATGCAAACTACACCGGTATCAGGAATTGCACCTGCATCGGAACCGGCTTCCGGGCTGGTCAGTGCAAAGCAAGGAATTTCCTGCCCACGCGCCAGGCGTGGCAAATAATGGTTTTTCTGCTCTTCGGTGCCGTAATGTTGCAGCAGTTCACCAGGGCCTAAGGAGTTAGGCACGCCGACAGTGATCGCCAGGATCCCGGAAACACCGGAAAGTTTCTGCAGAACGCGGGCCTGAGCATATGCGGAGAATTCCAGTCCGCCATACTCTTTCTTAATGATCATCGCGAAGAAGCGGTGTTCTTTCAGGTAAGCCCATAATTCCGGCGGCAGATCGGCTAATTCATGGGTGATCTGGAAGTCGTTTGCCATACGGCATGCTTCTTCTACCGGACCATCAATAAAAGCCTGTTCTTCTGCCGTCAGGTGTGGCTGAGGGTAGCTGTGCAATTTTTTCCAGTCAGGTTTACCCTGGAACAGATCTCCTTCCCACCAGGTGGTACCGGCATCAATTGCTTCTTTCTCAGTACGTGACATCGGCGGCATGACTTTACGAAAACCGCGGAATACCGGTGCGGAGATCATCGATTTGCGCATCGGCGTAAAGTTAAACGGTACGAGAATAATGGCCAGAGGAACCAGCAGCCAGACCGACCACAGGCCAGCGACGCCAAGCGCCGCTGTCCAGGCGAGCAAAATTAAGCTGCTGAGGAATAAGCTCACGCGGTGATAAAACAGTACGCTGAGCAGAACAACCGTAGCGATAATACTCAAAATCATCATAACGAAAAGCTCCCTTGCTTGTAGGAGGTCTGACCACTTGTGATGATATGGTTGTAGTGTATGTGAATTCTTTTAGCAATAATTTTACAAAATAATTACAACAGGGTTCACATTGTTGCTGTTTTGGCCGGCACAAAAAATCAAAAGCCATGGGCATTCCTGTGGCTTGTACTTCTCGCTCGTAGCGCTATCCGGTACACTGCATCTTGTCATTTACATTCATGCTGAAGGATATCCTCATGTACCAGGATCTTATTCGTAACGAACTGAGCGAAGCGGCGGAAACGCTGGCTAATTTTCTTAAAGATGACGCCAATATTCACGCCATTCAGCGCGCGGCGGTCCTGTTGGCAGACAGTTTTAAAGCGGGTGGCAAGGTACTTTCCTGCGGTAACGGCGGCTCCCATTGTGATGCAATGCACTTTGCCGAAGAGCTAACCGGGCGCTATCGCGAAAACCGTCCCGGCTACCCGGCTATTGCTATCTCTGACGTCAGCCATATCTCCTGCGTCGGCAACGATTTCGGTTACGATTATATTTTCTCTCGCTATGTCGAAGCGGTGGGGCGTGAGGGTGATGTCCTGTTAGGTATTTCGACCTCAGGTAACTCTGGAAACGTGATTAAAGCGATTACCGCTGCTCGCGAGAAGGGCATGAAAGTCATTACCCTGACCGGGAAAGATGGCGGGAAAATGGCGGGTAGCGCAGATATTGAAATTCGTGTCCCACACTTTGGTTATGCTGATCGAATTCAGGAAATTCACATTAAAGTGATTCATATCCTGATTCAGCTTATCGAAAAAGAGATGGTTAAATAACTATACCCGTCATACTTCAAGCTGCAGGTGCGTTGGCTGCACTCAGAAACCCCAGTCACATAGTTATCTATGCTCCTGGGGATTTCCTCCCTTGCCGCCTACCTGCAACTCGAATTATTTAGGGTATAGGAAGCGGTTTTATTTGCTACTTTGAATCCAAACTGGCTGCAACAATTACGCCTTCCCGCTTTAAGGCGTTTGTGGAGGTGATGTATGTGCGAACTGCTCGGGATGAGCGCTAATGTGCCAACCGATATCTGCTTTAGCTTCACCGGGCTGGTTCAGCGCGGCGGAGGTACCGGGCCGCACAAAGATGGCTGGGGTATTACGTTTTATGAAGGTAAGGGCTGCCGTACGTTTAAAGATCCGCAACCCAGCTTTAATTCGCCTATCGCCAAACTGGTACAAGACTATCCCATCAAATCCTGTTCCGTCGTTGCCCATATTCGCCAGGCAAATCGTGGTGAAGTCGCGCTGGAAAATACGCACCCTTTCACACGTGAACTGTGGGGCCGCAACTGGACCTATGCCCATAACGGGCAGCTTAGTGGTTATAAGTCACTGGCAACGGGGAATTTTCGCCCGGTCGGTGAAACCGACAGCGAGAAAGCCTTTTGCTGGCTCTTACATAAACTGGTCGAACGTTATCCTCGTACGCCTGGTAACATGGCGGCAGTGTTTAAATATATTGCGGTGCTGGCAGGGGAACTACGTAAGAAAGGCGTCTTCAACATGCTGCTGTCTGACGGGCGCTATGTGATGGCCTTCTGCTCGACCAATTTGTACTGGATTACCCGACGTGCGCCATTCGGTGTTGCTACGCTGCTTGATCAGGATGTCGAAATTGATTTTAGCTCGCAGACCACACCTAATGATGTGGTCACCGTGATCGCCACTCAGCCGCTGACGGGTAATGAAACCTGGCAAAAGATCATGCCAGGCGAGTGGGCGCTATTTTGTCTCGGGGAGCGTGTAGTTTGACGCCAATTGTGGCTGAACCACTTCGTGACTCAACGGCTTGCTGACAACGTAACGGCCATCGACGACTGACACTGTCGGTGGCTTACGTGTTTGTTCAAAGTAATCGTATCCCGGTTTTAGCTGCGTCCAGAAATCTTTGTAATACGAAAACTTATGGCGCTGCATATTCGCGTCGGTCATACGGAACGGGTAAATGCTAACCTGAACGCTGGACTGCCCGAACACCAGAGCACCGGTCACAAACTGGAAAATCTCATCAATGCCGTTGTCGGTCATTGCGTAACAGCCGACGGAAACGCAGGCACCATGGATCATCAGGTATTTACCTTCGTAACCATGAGCACGATCGTAGGCGTTGGGAAAGCCAATATTAATCGCTTTATAGAAGCGACTATCCGGCTTGAGCTGACCGCGCTGTACGCTGTAAAACCCTTCCGGACTTTTAAAATCACCCTGACGCTGTTTTGGTCCTAAGCCACCGGAATAGTTACAGATCTTGTAACTGTCGAGCAATTGATACTGTTCACCCATCTTAACGTACAGATCAAGCGTTCGTTCTTCTTTGAAGATCTGAATATAGACAGGAGATCCCATCAATTGCTGCTTATATTCTTTGCTGATTGGCGTGGTCGGGCTACTGCTGCTCAGCAAACCGGCAAATGAGACGCACGGCATCAAAAGCATCGCAAGAAAAAATGCGATTTTACGCATACTGCTTGTTCCTTGATAAAACGGTTACACACGCCAGGACGGCAAAAAGAGTCCCCAAATCAGAAAAATCTGGATTTGGAGCGCTCACATTAGCACCAAGAAAGTTTTTCGCAAGTCTCTCGTGAGGCGTTTACACCTTATACTGAAAATTGGGATTAGAAGCAGTCAGACACTGGCCTATTTTGTCGGGGCGCGGAATACGTGGAGCAAGCAGAATACATCAACGCTAATATATTGAATTAATAATATTAATTATTTAATAATCAAATATTAAAACGGTTCGATCGGCAATAGCAGTAGACTGCGACGAACGTGTTTGACCAGGTATTCTTTTTTTCATGTTTTTTGCATCCTCTCCCCGACGCTTTTTGCCGGGCCTGCTGTCTTTGTGTGTCGTGTTTTCCGTATCCTCAGCAGCCAAAGTTCAACCTTCCTTATCCGACGCGCACTTAAGCTATGCGGCGCAATTGCGTATGCGTAACCGCACCCGACTGCTGAAGCAGTATCATACACAGCTAAAAAAGCAGGCGGGTTACATTGTGGAAGGAAACGCAGAAAGCAAAAGAGCACTACGCCAGCAAAACCGTGTTCTGATTAAACAGCACCCGGAGTGGTTTCCTGGTCCGCTTAAAGCCAGCGACCATCGCTGGCAGGAACTGGCAGAGAACGACCATTTTCTCAGTAGTGATCACTTGCACAATATCACTGAGGTGGCGATTCATCGTCTTGAGCAGCAACTGGGCAAGCCTTACCAATGGGGGGGGACCAGCCCGGATGAGGGGTTTGATTGCAGTGGGTTGATTTTTTATGCCTACAATAAAATTCTGGCGGCGAAGCTACCCCGCACCGCAAATGAAATGTATCACTATCGCCGGGCGACCATTGTCTCTCATCGCGATATCCGTCGTGGCGATTTGCTGTTTTTTCATATTCACAGCCAGGATATTGCCGATCATATGGGCGTTTATTTGGGGCAGGGGCAATTCATTGAATCACCGCGTACGGGAGAAACCATTCGGGTCAGCAATTTAGCCGATCCTTTCTGGCAGGATCATTATCTCGGCGCCCGCCGTATTCTGACGGAAAACACTATCCTGTAATAAAAAAGGCGGTATTTTCATTACCGCCTGGGGAATCGTTAACTCAACGCTCCCATGATTTTTAATTCCAGTTCATCCGGGACTTCGTTGTAAGACAGCACCTGTAAGCCTGGCGCAAATAGCCGTGCGTAGCGGGCGAGCAGAGGGCGTAATTGTGGGGCGACTAACAGCACGGGTTCTTTACCCGCCGCTTTCATTTGCTCTTTAATCTGCGGCATATTGGTCTGGAACTGATTGAGCATATTCGGATCGACCGGTACGCTGTCGAGCATCACTTTTCCGCTTTGTTGCGCCTGATTGACCACATTAGAGAGCAAATTCTCCAGTTCATTATTGAGCGTATAGACAGCCAGCTCATCTTTACGGATAAACGGGTGCGTGATGCTGCGACGCAGCGCCAGACGTACATCAGCCGTCAGCAGAATGTGATCCTTCGTCACGGCACTGCTGGCGACCAGTACGGTGGCAATGGTGACGATATCGCGTAAGGATACCCCTTCGATTAGCAGCGTACGATATACCTTCAACAGCTGGCTGTAATTCAACGCCGTATTAAGATCTTCTGCCAGGCGTGGTGCCATCGATGACAGGCGGTTATGTAACTGAGTAATATCGTCATAGTTAAACAGGTCAGGGATATGCCCGCGAATAACCTTATTCACATGGGTGGCAATAACGCTGGCGCTATCGATCACCTGATACCCCATATTTAAAGCCTTTGCTTTTTGCGCAGCCGCAATCCAGGTAACGGGCATTCCATATGCCGGATCGTGTCCTAAAATGCCGTCGATCTCGCCATAGGTTTCGCTGGAGGGCAGCGCCATCAACTTATCCGATGGAATATCCGCCTCATCAGCTTTAATGCCATTGATGAAAATAGCGTATTGCGTTGGTTTTAGCCTGAAGTTTTCACGGATGCGAATTTCTGGCAGCAAAACGCCATTACTGTCTGAAATAACCTGCCGCACACCGCGAATTCGTTGGGTAAGAGGATTCCCTTTTGATTTATCCACCAGCGACACCAGCTTATACCCCAGACTCAGGCTAATGGGTTCAATTAAAGGAATCGTCTCCCAGCTGACCTGTTGCTCGGTGGTTTCGGCAATGGTCTTGGTCAGCGTTTCGAGATTTTTCTCTTCGGTCTCAGCAACCTTCGGGCGTTTGCTCATGCGCCAGGCGGTGAACCCCAGCAGGGCGCTGAAAACCAGAAACGGAAAGTGGGGCATGCCCGGAACAATCGCCAGCACAAACATAATGCTGGTGGCGGTATAAAGGACGGATGGGCTTGCCAGCAACTGGCTGCGCACGTCAGTAGCAATATCGCCACTGTCGCTCACGCGTGTCACGATAATCGCCGCAGCCGTTGACAGCAGCAGAGATGGGATTTGTGCGACCAGACCGTCACCGATAGTCATCAGTACGTATTGCTGGAATGCCGCTTCGGCACTTAAGTCATATTTAAATATCCCAATACAGACGCCGCCTATCAGGTTGATGGCCAGAATCATCATCCCGGCGATGGCGTCTCCACGGACAAACTTAGACGCGCCATCCATTGCGCCATAGAAATCGGCTTCTCCCGCCACGTCCTTACGTCGAATTTGCGCTTGTGCCTGGTTAATTAATCCTGCGTTCAGATCGGCATCAATCGCCATCTGCTTACCGGGCATGGCATCCAGCGTAAAGCGAGCCGAAACTTCGGAGATACGTTCCGCACCTTTGGTGACCACAATAAAGTTGATTGTGAACAGCGTCAGTAAGGCCGATCGTGAAAATATCGTGGCGGCACTACACGGTCAGCCAATTTTTAATGGTGGCGGTATGGCACCGTTAAACAAACTGGGTAAACAGCCGATTGCGCCGGGTGCCCAGAAGAAAAACGTCACGCCAAACAAACTGGATAAAACCCCGCATCCGCAAGAGACCGCGAAGGTCACAGAAGAAAACGCCAAAAAGGCGCTGGATGTAAATGAGAAAACGGTATTACTGAAGCAAAAATCGGCGCGTGAACTCGGTGAACTGGCGACCAACATCAATGCTATTGCCCGCAATGCACATATGGAAACCAATCTGGAAATGGAGATCGTTCCCCAGGGGTTGCGGGTGCTGATTAAAGATGACCAGAACCGGAATATGTTTGAACGCGGCAGTGCGAAAATTATGCCGTTCTTTAAATCATTGCTGGTTGAGCTTGCTCCTGTATTTGATTCGCTGGATAACAGGATCATCATTACCGGACATACGGATGCGATGAGTTATAAGAGCAACATCTATAACAACTGGAATCTTTCTGGCGATCGCGCATTGTCGGCCCGTCGTGTTCTGGAAGATGCCGGAATGCCTCAGGATAAAGTCATGCAGGTCAGTGCAATGGCGGATCAAATGCTGCTGGATGCGAATAATCCAGAGAGCGCAGGTAACCGCCGCATTGAGATCATGGTGTTGACGCAAAGCGCTTCCGACACGCTGTATCAGTATTTTGGTCAGCATGGAGAGAAGGTGGTGCAACCGCTGGTGGACAAGCTGGATAAGCAAAAGCAGGTGACTTCCTTGAGTCAACAACCCGTTTCTGTACCTCATTAATTCTGTTCTCTGCTCCCACGCAACGTGGGGGCATTTTTTCTCAAGAGAGTCGCATGATTGCTGTAACCGATTTAATTCCCTTAGATATTCCGACCGATAGTAGTACTGATGTTACTCGTCAGGGGGCGCATTTCGACAATGTTTCCGGTATCTGGTACACCGAACCTCGTCAGCTGAATGAGGCACTTCGTGGTTATGCTTACGATACTGATGCTTTTAATATCGTGGCACCTTACTGCCTGGTGATTACATCGAAGATGCACTGTTGGAGCTGCCACCAGCCAACGCGTATTCATGGAGTGATGTTTACCCGCTTTATTAAACAAAATCAGGATGGTAAAGGCTGGCAGTCTGTGCGGCGCAATACGTTTCTCTTCCATATTAATTCTCTGCCTGATGAGATAAAAAAGAACATCAAGGCCAGCAATTACTATCTGGATAAGAGTAAAACAACCGGGCTTCGCTACTGGATGAATCATTGTGAAATTTGTGGCGAACGGTTGGGCGACTACGAGCTTTTTTGCATCGAAGATGAGGCATTTCATCAGATGACCATTGAGAGGATCCTGCGGGCAAATGTCAGAAAAGTGAATAAGCTGTTTGTCAGTTTGGCGGGCAATCCCGCGGATCATGCGCCGAAAGACGTTGTACGTTACCTGTGTGACGCTCGCTTTGTCATGAATGAACCGGAGCCAGCGTAATCCCCCGCGTAAGGCAGATTCATACTTCTCACGATACAAAAATACTGTATACTTAAACAGTGTTGTGGGAGGCGAGTTATGCGCAAAATCATACATGTCGATATGGACTGCTTTTTCGCGGCGGTGGAAATGCGCGATAACCCCGCCCTGCGTGATATTCCCATTGCTATCGGTGGGAGCCGTGAACGCAGAGGGGTCATCAGTACGGCTAATTACCCGGCGAGGAAATTTGGTGTACGCAGTGCGATGCCCACAGGAATGGCGCTAAAATTGTGTCCGCATCTCACCTTATTGCCTGGGCGCTATGAGGCTTATAAAGAAGCCTCCAGCCAGATCCAGGCTATCTTTTCGCGCTACACCTCACTCATCGAGCCTCTTTCCCTGGATGAAGCCTATCTGGATGTTACCGACAGCACTCATTGCCACGGCTCCGCCACGCTGATTGCCCACGAGATCCGCCAGACGATTTTTAATGAGTTACAACTCACCGCCTCGGCGGGGATTGCACCGGTTAAGTTCCTGGCCAAAATCGCCTCAGATTTGAATAAACCCAACGGGCAATATGTGATAACCCCTGCGGATGTCCCTGAATTCATCAGAACGTTACCCCTGGGGAAAATTCCTGGCGTCGGGAAAGTTTCTGCTGCAAAGCTCGAAGCCATGGGGTTGCGCACCTGCGAGGATGTACAAAAATGCGATCTGGCCATATTACTTAAGCGTTTTGGTAAATTTGGTCGGGTGCTGTGGGAGCGCAGCCAGGGGATTGACGAACGGGATGTCAGCAATGACAGAATGCGTAAGTCAGTTGGCGTCGAGCGTACCCTCGCGGAAGACATTCATGAGTGGCCAGAGTGCGAGGCGATCATCGAACGGCTTTACCCGGAACTGGAACGACGTCTGGCGAAAGTGAAGCCGGATCTCTTCATCGCTCGCCAGGGCATTAAATTAAAGTTTAATGATTTTCAGCAGACGACGCAGGAACACGTCTGGCCGCGCTTAAATAAAGACGATTTAATTGCAACCGCGCGTAAAACCTGGGATGAGCGTCGGGGAGGGCGGGGAGTTCGGCTGGTGGGATTACACGTGACGCTGCTGGATCCGCAGCTCGAGAGACAACTGTTGTTAGGACTCTAACCTGGATTATTTGCCGGACAGAGGCGTTAACGCCGCCATCCGGCAATGTATTACAGAGAGTTATTTCGCCGGAATAGATTTCAACAGCTCAGTCAGCAGCGTCCAGTAATGGCCGACGCTTTCAATATGAACCTGTTCATCCGGGGAGTGCGGACCGGTGATGGTTGGCCCGATGGATACCATGTCCATATCCGGATACGGTTTCTTGAACAGACCGCATTCCAGACCTGCGTGGATAATCTGGATGTTCGGCGTCTTGTTGAACAGACGCTGATAGGTTTCACGCACCAGATGCATCACTGGGGAGTTAGCGTCCGGTTGCCAGCCAGGATACGCGCCTTTGGCTTCGGTTTTTGCACCAGCCAGCTTGCCCAGAGAATCCAGCATACTCACGACATAGTCTTTACCGCTGTCGATCAGCGAGCGAACCAGGCAGTGAATCTGCACGTTATCGTCAGTCATAGTGACAACGCCGACGTTCAGGGAGGTTTCCACAACGCCTTTCGCCACATCTGAATTACGGATCACACCGTTTGGTGTGGCGTTCAGCAGGCGAACAAAGGTATCGCGAGACTGAGCAGTCAGCGCGGCTTTATCATTGGCAACAGCATCCAGCAACAGAGCCAGATTCTTCTCTTTTGCTGCCAGTTCGTTTTTCAGGATGTCCTGATAAGTGTTCACCAGCGCTTTTAACGCATCGACTTTATCTGCGGCAACGGCGAGGGTAGCAAAGGCTTCACGTGGAATCGCGTTACGCAGCGTACCGCCGTTGAAATCAACCAGACGCAGATCCAGCTCTTCAGCGTGGCCTGCCAGGAAACGTACCAGCAGCTTGTTAGCATTACCGAGGCCAACGTGAATTTCGCCACCGGAGTGACCACCCTTCAGACCTTTTAACGTCAGCTTAAAGCTCTGGAAACCAGCTGGAATGGCTTCACGAGATAGCGGCAGGTTAGAGGTAAAGTCGATCCCCCCGGCGCAACCCATGTAGATCTCACCTTCTTCTTCGGAGTCGGTGTTGATCAGAATGTCTGCCTGCAGCCAGTTAGCTTGCAGACCAAACGCGCCGTCCATTCCTGCTTCTTCAGTCATGGTCAGCAGAACTTCCAGCGGGCCATGGACGACATTGTCATCAGCCAGAACCGCCAGCGCAGAGGCCATACCGATACCGTTATCTGCACCCAGAGTGGTGCCGCGGGCTTTCACCCATTCGCCGTCGATATAAGGCTGGATAGGATCTTTAGTGAAGTCGTGGACGGTGTCGTTGTTTTTCTGCGGCACCATATCCAGGTGCGCCTGCAGAACGACCGGCTTGCGGTTTTCCATTCCTGCGGTAGCGGGTTTACGAATCAAGATATTACCGACCTGATCGCGCTCGACGTGAAAACCTTTCTCTTTGGCCCAGCTCAGAATGTGTTCAGCGAGCTGCTCTTCATGATAGGACGGATGAGGAATAGAACAGATTTTAGCAAAAATATCCCACAGCGGTTGTGGAGATAATTGAGACAGTTCAGACACGTTGAGTCTCCTTGGCGATGTCCTACAAAATTGACTTGCAGGCCACAGGGTTAGCAGAATTAAAAACACCACAAGTCAGGCTTGCGAGATGCGATTGAGAATACCACTTTCTCTGCTCGCGGGTAGTATAAAGCATGCAAAAAGAGGCGTGGATTCCGCTAAACACTGGTTTTTAGTGCGTCAGATCTCTATAATCTCGCGCAACCTATTTCCCCCTCGAACACTTTTTAAGCCGTAGATAAACAGGCTGGGACACTTCACATGAGCGAAAAATACGTCGTCACCTGGGACATGTTGCAAATTCATGCACGTAAACTGGCGAGCCGCCTGATGCCTTCTGAACAATGGAAAGGCATCATTGCCGTTAGCCGTGGTGGTCTGGTGCCGGGCGCATTGCTGGCGCGTGAATTGGGTATTCGTCATGTTGATACCGTATGTATCTCCAGCTACGATCACGATAACCAGCGCGAACTGAAAGTGCTGAAGCGTGCCGAAGGTGACGGTGAAGGTTTCATCGTTATTGATGACCTCGTTGACACCGGTGGTACCGCCGTTGCCATTCGCGAAATGTACCCTAAAGCACATTTCGTCACCATCTTCGCTAAACCAGCAGGCCGCCCGCTGGTGAATGATTATGTAGTTGATATCCCTCAGGATACCTGGATTGAGCAACCGTGGGATATGGGCGTGGTGTTCGTCCCGCCAATTTCTGGTCGCTAATCAATAACGCTTTCAACGCCTGGCCATGCCGGGCGTTGTTCTTTATTAAGCCCCATCAGGTTACAATGCGCCTTAGTGAGTATTCATGGAGGCCGCAAGAATGTCACAGGCTAACCTCAGCGAAGTTCTGTTTAAACCCCGCTTCAAACACCCTGAAACGTCAACGCTTGTTCGTCGTTTTAATCACGGTGCGCAGCCGTCCGTGCAATCGGCTCTGGATGGAAAAACAATCCCGCACTGGTATCGCATGGTTAACCGTCTGATGTGGATCTGGCGTGGTGTCGATCCGCGTGAAATCCTTGAAGTGCAGGCTCGCATCGTCATGAGCGAAGCGGAGCGCACGGATAAAGAGCTCTACGACACGGTAATTGGTTACCGTGGTGGGAACTGGATATATGAGTGGGCAAAGCAGGCGATGGACTGGCAACAAAAAGCCGCCCAGGAACAGGACCCACAAATTAGCGGACGCCACTGGTTGCACGCATCCACGCTGTACAACATTGCTGCTTATCCGCACCTGAAAGGCGACGAGCTGGCAGAACAAGCTCAGGCCCTCGCGAATCGCGCCTATGAAGAGGCAGCTCAGCGCTTGCCCGGCACACTGCGTGAAATGGAGTTTGCCGTCACTGGCGGCGCGCCCATCACGGCCTTTTTACATATGCCAAAAGGTGACGGTCCGTTCCCGACCGTATTGATGTGCGGTGGTCTGGATTCAATGCAAACGGACTACTACACCCTGTATGAGCGCTATTTCGCCCCACGTGGTATTGCGATGCTGACGCTGGACATGCCTTCGGTCGGATTCTCATCTAAATGGAAACTGACACAGGATTCCAGTCTGCTTCATCAGCATGTTTTAAAAGCACTGCCTAATATTCCGTGGGTGGATCATACCCGTGTAGCTGCGTTTGGTTTTCGCTTTGGCGCTAACGTGGCAGTACGCCTGGCGTATCTTGAACCTTCGCGCCTGAAAGCGGTGGCCTGCCTTGGGCCGGTGGTTCATGCGCTGCTCAGTGACCCACAGCGTCAGGCTTCTGTTCCTGAAATGTATCTTGACGTGTTGGCCAGTCGCCTGGGTATGCACGATGCCTCAGATGAAGCGTTGCGGGTTGAGCTAAATCGCTATTCATTAAAAGTACAAGGCCTGCTGGGAAGACGCTGCCCAACACCGATGCTTTCGGGATTCTGGAAAAACGATCCGTTCAGCCCGGAAGAGGAGTCTCGCTTAATCGCATCTTCATCTTCTGACGGTAAGCTACTGGAGATCCCGTTCAATCCGGTGTATCGGAATTTTGACAAAGCGTTGCAAGAAATAACCGGGTGGATCAATCATAGATTGTGTTAATAGATTGCTAAATTTTATTGATTTGGTAAAACAGTTGCTTCACCTAAGGAGATCGCAATGACGTTACCGAGTGGGCACCCGAAAAGTAGATTGATCAAGAAATTCACCGCGCTTGGCCCGTACATCCGGGAAGGGCAGTGCGAAGATAATCGGTTTTTTTTCGATTGTCTGGCTGTTTGCGTCAACGTGAAACCCGCACCGGAGAAACGTGAATTCTGGGGCTGGTGGATGGAGCTGGAGGCACAGGAAAAACGCTTTACGTACAGCTACCAGTTTGGTTTGTTTGATAAAGACGGCAACTGGACTGCCGTGCCGATTAAAGAGACTGAAGTGGTAGAGCGGCTGGAATACACCTTGCGTGAGTTCCATGAAAAATTGCGTGGGCTGTTAACGTCGCTGAATCTGGCGCTGGAACCTGCTGACGATTTTAAGGATGAACCGGTTAAATTAACGGCATAATGAACAGTAAAATGCCGGATGGCGGCACAACCCCATCCGGCATTTTTTATGCTATATCAGAACTGGTAGGTCATACCCACCGCGACGATATCATCGTTGTTGATGGCCAGCTTATTATCGCTATCCAGCTGGTTGATTTTATAATCAACAAATGCCGACATATTTTTGTTGAAATAATATGTTGCACCAACATCGATATAATTCACCAGATCTTCATTGCCTACGCCTTCAATATCTTTGCCTTTCGACAACACATAACCTAGTGACGGACGCAGACCAAAGTCAAATTGATACTGGACAACCGCTTCGAAGTTTTGTGTTTTGTTGGCAAAGCCACCGGAAATAGGTGTCATATTGCGTGTTTCAGAATACATTGTCGCAATATAAATATCGTTGGCATCATATTTTAAGCCCGTGGCCCAGGCTTCCGCTTTATCACCTGTCCCGCGGCTTTGCAGATTTTGCTGATTCGTACGATCGGAATTGGTGTAAGCGCCGCTGATAGCGAAATCGCTGCCGCCAAAGTCGTAGGTCACAGAAGTACCAAAACCATCACCGTTTTGTTTCTTCACATCGCGGTCCTGGTTTTTGCCCTGGTATTGCAGGGTGAGATCCAGACCATCTACAACGCCGAAGAAGTCGGTGTTACGGTAAGTCGCCAGGCCGCTGGCGCGCTTGGTCATGAAGTTATCGGTCTGCGCGGAAGAGTCGCCACCGAATTCCGGGAACATATCCGTCCACGCTTCTACGTCGTACAGCGCGCCCAGGTTACGGCCATAATCAAAGGAACCGAGATTTTTTAATTTCAGACCGGCGAAGGCCAGACGCGTTTTTTGCTGGTTTGAATCGCTTTCGGCTTTATTGCCCGCGAACTCTGCTTCCCAACGACCATAACCCGTCAGTTGATCGTTAATTTGCGTTTCGCCTTTAAAACCTAAACGGATATAGCTCTGATCGCCGTCTTTGCTGTCATAATCCGTCATGTAGTGCATGGCTTTTACCTTGCCATACAAATCCAGTTTATTCCCGTTCTTGTTATAGATTTCTGCTGCCTGTACAGATGCCGATGCAACAATACCCATCACCACTAATGCCAGAGTGCTCTTTTTCATTTTCATTCCTGATTTAAAGTACGCGCTTAAATTTTTCTGGGTGTGATCCCCGTTTAAAAACAGGATGGTTTTTATCGTCCGGGAATGAACGTTTTATGACAAAGTAAGAATATTTTTAAAAAAGGATGTTTTTTTATTTCTGTAATAAATGCGTCAAAATCTGCCGCTACGCTTGCTGATCCTGCGCAATAAAATTTCATGCTTTGTGCGCTGGTTGTTGGCAACCGGGGCCAGTCCTGCTAAAACGTTCGTTTGATATCATTTTCCCCAATTTTGAATGGCAGAGAATCATGAGTGACAGCCAGACGCTGGTGGTAAAACTTGGCACCAGTGTGTTAACAGGCGGATCGCGCCGTCTGAACCGTGCCCACATCGTAGAACTGGTTCGCCAGTGTGCGCAGTTACATGCCGCAGGGCATCGTATTGTTATCGTTACCTCGGGCGCTATTGCCGCCGGACGTGAGCATCTTGGTTATCCAGAACTCCCGGCAACCATTGCTTCTAAACAGTTGTTGGCGGCGGTAGGGCAGAGCCGATTGATTCAACTGTGGGAACAGCTGTTTTCGATTTACGGTATCCATATCGGGCAGATGCTGCTGACGCGTGCGGATATGGAAGACAGAGAGCGTTTCCTTAACGCCCGCGATACGTTGCGCGCGTTGCTGGATAACAACATTGTTCCCGTCATCAATGAGAATGACGCTGTTGCGACCGCGGAAATTAAAGTCGGTGACAATGACAACCTCTCGGCGCTGGCGGCGATTCTGGCCGGGGCCGATAAGCTGCTGCTGCTCACCGATCAGCAGGGGCTGTTTACTGCTGACCCACGTACCAACCCGCAGGCAGAACTGATTAAAGATGTTCACGGCATTGATGATGCGCTGCGTGCCATTGCCGGGGACAGTGTTTCTGGTCTGGGAACGGGCGGCATGGGCACTAAGCTCCAGGCTGCAGACGTTGCCTGCCGCGCCGGCATCGATACCATTATTGCCGCGGGCAGCAAGCCTGGCGTCATTGGCGATGTGATGGAAGGTATTTCCGTCGGCACACGTTTTCATGCCCAGGCCTCTCCGCTGGAGAACCGTAAACGCTGGATTTTTGGTGCTCCACCTGCTGGGGAAATTACCGTCGATGAAGGCGCAACCTCAGCCATTCTGGAGCGCGGTAGTTCATTACTGCCAAAAGGTATTAAAAGCGTGACAGGTAACTTTTCTCGTGGTGAAGTGATTCGTATCTGCAATCTCGAAGGGCGTGATATTGCCCACGGAGTTACCCGCTATAACAGCGACGCGCTACGCCGTATTGCCGGACACCACTCACAACAGATTGACGCGATTCTTGGCTATGAATACGGCCCGGTTGCCGTCCATCGCGATGATATGATCACCCGTTAAGGAGCAGGCATATGCTGGAAAAAATGGGCATTGCTGCCAAAGCAGCGTCATACAAACTGGCGCTACTCTCCAGCCGCGAAAAAAACCGCGTGCTGGAAAAAATTGCTGATGAACTGGAAGCGCAAACGGAAAGCATCCTCAGTGCGAACAAGCAGGATGTCGATCAGGCACGTGAAAACGGTCTGAGCGAGGCGATGCTTGACCGCCTGGCGTTGACTCCCGCGCGTCTGAAAGCGATCGCTGACGACGTACGCCAGGTCTGTAATCTCGCAGACCCGGTAGGGCAGGTGATGGATGGTGGTCTGCTGGATAGCGGCCTGCGTCTGGAGCGCCGCCGCGTTCCTCTGGGCGTAATTGGCGTGATTTATGAAGCTCGTCCTAACGTGACGGTTGATGTGGCCTCTCTGTGCCTGAAAACAGGCAATGCGGCGATCCTGCGTGGCGGGAAAGAGACTTACCGCACTAATGCGGCGACCGTCGCGGTGATTCAGAAGGCGCTGGAAGCCTGTGGCTTACCGGCAGCGGCCGTACAGTCGATTGATAACCCGGATCGTGCTCTGGTCACTGAAATGCTGCGTATGGATAAGTATATCGATATGCTGATCCCTCGCGGTGGCGCGGGCTTGCACAAGCTATGTCGCGAGCAGTCGACGATCCCGGTAATCACTGGCGGAATTGGTGTCTGTCATATCTATGTTGATGATAGCGCTGAGATAGCACCGGCGCTGAAGATTATTGTTAACGCTAAAACCCAGCGTCCAAGCACCTGTAATACCGTTGAAACGCTGCTGGTGCATCAGAATATCGCTGAACGTTTTCTGCCTGCGCTGAGCAAGCAGATGGCGGAAAGCGGTGTGACGTTACATGCAGACGAGGCGGCGCTGGCATCACTGCAAGCGGGACCTGCCAACGTGGTGGCGGTAAAAGCGCAAGAGTACGATGATGAATTTCTGTCGCTGGATCTGAACGTGAAAATCGTTACCGATCTGGATGATGCCATCGCCCATATCCGTGAGCACGGTACTCAGCATTCCGATGCGATCCTGACGCGAACCCTGCGTAATGCCGATCGTTTCGTTAATGAAGTGGACTCTTCCGCTGTGTATGTTAACGCCTCTACCCGTTTCACCGACGGTGGCCAGTTTGGACTGGGCGCAGAAGTCGCCGTAAGTACGCAAAAATTACACGCGCGTGGCCCGATGGGGCTGGAAGCTCTGACCACATACAAGTGGGTAGGCTTTGGTGACGACACGATTCGTGCGTAATTGAAACCGGGTGATGCAAAAATAGGCGTTTGATTCGCAAGGTTAATGCATCGCCCGGTTAGTTTTACCTTTTACCCCTAACCCGCATTTGTTTTCAGTTCTGCATTTTATTAATCATCCCATCCAGACGGATTTTTATCCATGCTCTCCTCTGTGTCAGAAAGGTAATATTTCACAGAATTTTCTCGCGCAGGCATGAATTTTCCTGACCTGCGGTTCATGTATTGTTTCCATGGTCCGATCTATTAGAATCAGTCTCATTTTTATGAGGAGTTGTTGCGTGAAATCGGATATTCACAAACATAGCATTCCTGTTGTGCCGCTCGGCAACCCGTTTCCCCCCCGCCATTGCTCGCTGTGTCCAAAGGGATCGGCGATTGATCGTGATAATGAATACAGATTAATAGACAAAAGAAGGAAGTTTAAAGCGGGTGACACAATTGCTCGGCAGGATGAAGCTGCGGACATGTTTTTTGTTATTCATGAGGGGTACTGCAAGTCCAGCGTGGAATGTGGCGATAACGTTTTTATCAGTCGCTTTTATGTTCCGGGAGATATTATGGCGCTGGATGCTGTTGAAGGCAGAACGTATCTGACAACTATCAAGGCCGCAACGGCTGCAGAGGTATGCCATATTGATATTGCGCGGTTGTTCAAGGTAGCAGAAAAGGACACTTCAGTTGCTGCGGCAGTCATCAAGTTTCTCTGCAGGGATAATGGATTCATTGTTGAAAAAAGGCGGCGTTACGCAAATAAACACGCTGAGGCCAGAATTGCTGCTTTCCTGGTGGAGTTTTACGAGATGCATTTACGGATTGGCAGGCCAGAAACGACGCTTAAGTTGCCATTCTCTCGGGAGGAAATTGCCAGCTATCTCGATCTAAAAATTGAAACTGTCAGCCGCTCATTAAAATCACTCGAACAACAAAATTTGATTACCTTACATCGGGTACGCACAGTAACAATAAATAGTTATCTGGGTTTAAAAGGTTTTAGCTAAATCTCTCTTCGCCGGGCATTATTTATCTCTTGATACACTAGGAATATTCTATTTATGTGGAAAATTCCTAGTTTTATTTTTGTGAAATAATTATCAATTCGAATACTAATCCTACAGGTTATCGTCTTTTTTATAAGAATATTCCCCCTCATCTAAATATTTCATGAGAATTTTCTTGTTGGGTTAAAAATTTAGCATAATTGCAACAAATAATAAGCATTATAGAGAAAGCATGGAGGTGTTAATTATCTTTATGTTTTGTAAGGATTTTGATGGGATTATATTTGTATGATCTTTTTGATATTTATCAAAAATATAAAAAAGATAAATTGTTTGGCATTTCTTATTTTCTCGGATGATAATTCTGAAATTTGGTGTGTTATGAGTAATTATGTCTTAGGAAACTTCTTAGAGAGTTTTTTTGCGGGAAAATTCTTAATTTTTTTGTAATTTTGCGTTTCAGGGTTTGTTGAGATGTTATTTGATTCAACTGATAATTTTTTGGCGCGGCAATTCTGGCTCGCAATTAATGGAACCGCTGGAGTGACTTAATAATAAGACTCGGTGGTGAGTTTGTTCTTAGGAGAAGATAAAAATGAAAAAATTATTATTAGTAACCTCTCTGGCTTCTGTATTTGTTGCGGCAAATGCAATGGCAGATGTTACTGCTTCTGCAACGGCCTCGTGGGACGCGACGGCAACAAAAGATACCACCAGCATGTTGGTTGTCACCCCGCTGAACTCTTTGACTTTCCAGTATGCTGAAGGACTGAATGCTTTCAACTCTCAAGACGGTGCTTTTGATGTGACCATTCAGGGTCAGGAGACGGCAACTGATTTTGAGCTGACAGCTCAGATCATTAGCAACACTCTGACCAACGCCAGTGGTGATGCTTCTACACTGAACGTAGGGGTGGCATGGAATGGCACCGCGCTGACTAATGCATCAGATACTGTCCTGGTAAACTCCAGCTCAACTTCTGGTCTTGAAAGCCTGATGGCTGATGGTGCTTATAACGGCACCGCCCGTGTCAGCGATCAATCCAACTTCAAATTCACCATCGCGTCAGCGACTTCCAATGGTAGTACGCAGGTAACGGATTACTCTGAACTGCCGGACGGTTATTGGACTGGTGATGTAAAAGTACAGTTCAATGCAACCTGGACGACTCCGGCTGCCTAAGCAATAAAAATTCGGGAGAATTTTTTCTCCCGAATTTATCAGGAATGGTGTCATGAAAAAATATTTACCGGCAGCAATGTTGGTAGGGTTAGTAGCATCTTTTCCCGGATGGGCAATTAATGTCGGTGAAATCACATCGATAATGACTTCTGCTGAGAGTTCATTATCGAAAGAAATTACCAATACGACAGACTCGGCACGTTATGTCAGCGTTTCGGTAAAACAATTGTCATCTCCTTTGGCGGGTGGTGTCGAAATAAAACCTGTTAATTCCGGAGAATTACTCTCTACACCAGCCAATCTAATTCTTCCTGGTCAGGCGAAGGATGTGTTTCGCTTTTTTTATAAAGGGCCAGCAGATGATATTGAGCGTTATTATCGTCTGCAATGGGTAGATGAACCGGTGACCGAGAGCGCGGAAACTCGGGCAAATAAAATGGCTGTTGCAACAGCGTCAGCTGAAATTGGCACTATCCTGGTGGTCGCTCCGCGAAAAGAACATTTTGAATATAGCCGAAATGGCGATGTTATTACCAATACTGGCAATGTTTCGTTTCGCGTGATCGCCTATGGGGCTTGCAAGGATAAGGCTCGTGATCAGGGGCGAGGCTGTCGCGAACGTTATTACATTATGCCTGGTACGAAAATAAAATTACAGTTTACCGACATTAGCAATAGTCGTTCACGCATCGGTATCTGGCACGGTAAGCAGTTTATTACAGTGAAGTGATGGTCAATAGCAGCCATCTGTACGGGATAAATAAAAATACCGGAATGTAAGGATGCATATGACAACAACAAATATTGTCGGCGGTAGCATTTGTTTTTTTCTTGCGCTGACACCAGGATTTTCACATGCAGCCCCAGTAAAAGTGGGCAATTACGTTATTCCCAGCGCTTTCGCCCGTTCACTGGAGCAGGGAATGACGGTGCCGGTATATATTCGTTACAACGAGACTGACGAGAAAAGTCAGCAAAAAATTGCCGATGCGGTGATTTCGCTTGTTGATGGCAATATTACAGTAAAAGCTCTGACTCTCGCTGAATTGCCTAATAATGCGGTGTTATCTGGAAAAACACGCGCGATGGTGGAAAAAATTCGTGATGTGAAATTTCATGATAACACGAATATAGAGCTATCAGATGACGCGCGCCTGCAACTCAATGTCTCTTCATTTCACCTGGAGATGATTGTCAGCAAAGATGCATTAACTGAAGCGATTGTCGCGCGAAGCAGTCTGCTTGGACCTTCCAGCGTGGACTCTCTCTCTAACGTCCTGAACTATAACTTTGGTTCTTACTACAACGATTATCGTAACGGCAGCAGTACCCGCAGCTATCTGACGATGGACAACACAACATCGCTGCGTGAACACCATATCAACATTAATGGTTCGTTCTACGGCATAGGTGACAGCAATGGTACCAGTAAACTATACCGTGCGATGTATGAGCGCGATTATGAAGGGTATCGACTGGCGCTAGGGATGCTGGACACCTGGAATGTCCAGTCGATTGCCAGCCTGAATGCGCTTAATGGCGGTAAAATTTATGGCGTGAGCTACGGAAACAAAGGAAGTACCGTTGTTGAAAATACCGCGCTTTCGCTCACACCGATCACCGTATTTTTGCCAGCAGCTGGTGAAGTTCATGTATTCCGTGACGGGCGTTTGCTCAGCGTACAGAACTTTAATATGGGCAGCTATGAAATTGATACCAGTCGTTTTCCGTATGGTGTTTATGACGTCACGGTAGATATCGTGGTTAATGGCCGGACAATTAATAGTCGTATTAGCCGGGTTAATAAAATCTTTGCACGCCAACAAGCTGCCGGAATTGATCAGCTCTCATGGCAGATTTTTGGTGGCTCACTGGATTACGACCGTGTGAGCTATAAACGTAACCATTATCGGGATTTGGGCAGTGAGCAGACCTGGATTGCCGGAGGGGCTGCATCGGTGACGCTGGCGATATTGTCGGGATTAGGTCTGAAATCGACGATCTACGGCTTTGACAATAATATGGTCAATGAAACGGACGTCACGCTCAATGTGAATGAATACGTAAGCATTGGCAATCAGACGCTGGTGGCGAACGATTCGTCATGGCGAAACATCAGTAACATCAATCTCAATGTACCTGAGGGATATGGTTCTCTTTGGGCATCTCGTGAAGATAGTAAAATTGGCGATCGTCTGCCCATGCAGGAGCGTGACAATTATTCCATTGGTGGAACTCTTAACCTCGGAAAGTTTATTCCTCATGGAGGCTCGCTTACTGTTAGTCAGACGGAGAATCGTTACTCGGGAAATAAATACCGTAACCTGGACTACAGCACAACCCTTTATTCTGGCAGATATGCCTCGGTTGGGTTACGTGCAGGTATTCAACGCTATTACTACAACAACCGAAATGACGATGGACGTCAGGAACGTTATGTCAGCCTGGATTTATCGTTACCGTTGGCTTCGTGGTTGAGCATGGGGGTCTCCCGGGATCGCTATGGCAGCACCCAGGGTAATCTCAGTGCACGAAAGCAGTATGCTGAAGGCCCCATCAAATCGGTCGGATTGTCGGCATCAACACGTCTGAGTGGTGAACAGTATTACGATAACAATTACTCTATAAACGGGAATCTGAGTTATGACACGAAATATAACGCAGGCACCGTATCGGTAACGCGTTCCGCAGACAACTCCACCAATATGAACTTCTCTTCTCAAGGTTCCCTGGCGTGGGCAGGTAAAGATTTTGGTCTGAGTAAAGAGAGGCAGCGGTCTGGCGTCATTGTGAAAACAGATTTGACCGGCGAGGGGAAACTGGCTGCGAAGATTAATAACCGTAATTATATTCTCAGCGGCAAATCAAATTTCATTGCACTGCCGCCTTATGCTCGGTACAAGCTGGAGATCCTCAATGATAAAAACTCTGAAGATAGCTTCGATATTGTTTCAGGGCGTAAGCAGGAACTGACGCTATATCCGGGCAACGTGGGTGTTATCAACCCTGAAGTGAAAAGCATGGTCACCGTATTCGGGCGTATTCGTTACCCCGATGGGCAGTTGGCTGCAAATACCGATATCCATAACCACATCGGTAAAACGCGTACGGATGAAAAGGGTGAGTTTGCTATCGATATCGATAAGAAGTATCCGGTCATTACGTTAATTTCAGCCAATGGCAGCATATGCGAAGCCGATCTCGATTTGGAAAAAACACGCGGTGCAGCGTGGGTTGGTGATGTGAAATGTGCAACGCAAACCACGATGGCGCAGAGGTAATAAAATGAAAGTATTAATTAAATTAGCTACTGTAATATGTGCTGTGGGGAGTTTCGCGCCTGTGCCTGCTTTGGCTTTGAATGCAATCTCTTCCGGCTCAGTCAGTAATAACTATTTGTTTATTGAAAATGCCATTGATAGTGAATACTTTATTACCCCCTCGTTACTCGATCCGCGTTTCAGCGGGTCAAACACGTGGATAAAATACGGTACCTCTCAGGTGAGTCTCGGGTATTTAGGTTTTGTCGGCTGGACTGCGCCTGGAAATTATTATCAGGACATGTGGATTGATAATTCCCCGATTAATGGACCTTTTCGGGGGATCCGTTGTTATAGTGGCACCCAGTGTCCATCAACTGGGTTTATTGCCGGGCAAGGCACTGACAAAAACGGTTTTTATCATGCGCAAGTAGGGTCTGTCGCAGGCGTTATTGGTGGCGCCTACGGATTCGCCTCTCTGACTGATACTGCCTATGAATACTTTCGTAATGTGCCTACCGGTAGCAGCGAAACCTATGTGTTCAACCGCTGTTATACTTCTGTAAATTATGATTATTCTTCCGGGCAACGCTGCAAAGACCAATCCACTGGATTATGGAATTACGTTAATTACACGTTAACCAAACGCGGGCATCTGTCACTTGTTTCGACTAATGCATTTCAAGAACTTTGGGTTGCCAGCGACGGTACCCCGAGCATTACCAAAGACTCCGGTTATTGCGAGCTTGGCGTGGTAGGTAGCACAGACGGCGTGATTTGCAAAATGGTGAGTTTTAACCTGCAACAAACGGCAAACCTAACCACCTACTTAACATTTCGCGCTTATGTTGACACGGCGATGCTTGGTTTTACACCAGGAGCGGCCACAGTGAGATACTCCGGGAATGGTTCAAACTGGTATAACTATAATACTTCAACTGTTTATTCCAACGTTTTCACGACTTCTGGAGAGTACATTTATATTTTTCTGTCGAAAGCATTTCTGAAAAATCTCGTTGATTCAGGTATCAGCATTACTAACAGTCAACCGTTTACCTTCGGTTTTTATAATAGCCTAACACCAGAGTCAGGGCACTACCAGTTTACCCCTTCGCTACAGCTCAATATTGTGCCGAAGGAGTATGGGATCAGTATCATCTCTTCGGATAACACCGCTTCTGCGAGCGGCAGTGGCACGATTGGCGATGCCGCTCCTATTGAAATGGATTACACCGTAACCGTCTCGGGTCCCCGTCAGGCCGATAGCATTACGGCACAAGTTATCGGGGAGAGTACGACGATAAATAGCGTGCCTTACTGCCTGTTTACCTCCACGCAAGGAGGACTGTCCGTCCCAATCCCCGCCTTTCTTCAGTACAACAGTCAATCGGGGGGCGTGGTGCAGAAACGAAATAGCTGTAGTGAAGCGGCAATCAACATGAGTGATGCGCAGTGGCAACAGACGCCCTGGGACGCAAATAACAACGATGACGGAAGTTACTATGCTACTGATTTGAAGTTGCTTTTCCCAATGAATGATTCGCGTTCGATGTTAACCGTTACCGGTACAGACTGGGAAGGTGTCGTCAGTGCCAGTGGTGAGATAAAAGTAACGGCGAATTGGGTGGGAGTGACGCCATGAGCCACTGCCGTCTGGCACTTAGATGGGCATTTATCTTTCTTTCCGGGCTGTCTGCATTCTCCGCACAGGCTGTCTACCTGGAGTCGACCATTTATGAGATGCCATCGGATAAATCGTTTATCAGCAAACGAATCTATAACGATAGCCAGAAACAGAATTTGTATAGTATTGGCGCAGTAAAAATTGATAAACCGGGTCCGGGAGGTGAAAACAGAAGTGCCATTGCTGAAGGCGAACTTCTGTTTACACCGCTGAGTTTTTCACTGGCACCGCAGGCGAGCGAGTTTTTTAAGATTTTCTACCGTGGTCCGCAGGATGATAAAGAACGCTATTACCGAATTCTGTTTCGCGAAATGCCGATAACGTTGTTTACCGAGCGTAATCAAGAGAAAGGAGGGCAGGCTCTCCCGGTCATCGCTATGGACACAATATTGGTTGTTCGCCCAAGGGAAATGAATCTGGCTTATACCATTGATGAGGCAAACGGGACACTGAAAAACACCGGGAATACTTTTTTTAAAATCATCATACACCAGGGGTGCAACTCAACCGATGATGAAGCCACCATGCGTTATGTGTTACCGGGGGAAAGCTGGCATAGTAACGAACTGAAATCAAAAAACCGAAAATTTATCGTTGCGCTGCAGAAATACATACCTGTGGGCCAGGGGTGCTTCAAACTCAATCAATAGTAAGCATTGAGTCTGATCTGATATGCCATGATTAGATATTGAACCTATACTGTAACCATCTATATAAAATGTAGTAATCAGCTCAGCACAGATGAGGCTATGGTTATTTGTTTTCAATATCACGGTATTTAAGAGCCAGTAGTATGAAAAGTATAATTAATGATCAGGTTGAGTATGATTCCACCAGCAAAAGCCTGAAACATCGCGATACTACAATAATCCTTTCGGCGTCTACAGTGAGACTACTTGAGTTATTTATTGCCCATAAAAATCAACAACTCCATCGCGATTTTATCATTGAAGAAGTATGGGAAAAGCATGGTATGGCTCCATCGGGTCATAGTCTTAATAAAAGTATCAGTATTTTGCGAAAAGCCTTTAGTGAGTTGGGGGCGGGAAATCCCATTGAAACGCTGCCCCGGCAGGGATTTTTGTTCCATGCTTCGATCTGCGACGAATCGACATCTTCCAGTGGGGATGAAGTTGTGAGTTTGGTATCTGAAACGGAAAAGGTGCTCTCATCCGTAAGACCTAAGCGTAAAAATATTATTCTGCTCATTTTATTATTTTTTTTACTTGGGAGTGTTTTTTTCATATTGCCAGTTTTTAATTCAGGCACCACGAATTTTATCTATATTAGGGCAATAGGTGATTGTGAACTTTATACTGCAGATGACAATAACGCTGATAAAACTAAAGCGTTTTTATCTTCTGATATGTGGCGAAAAGTGAATACGGTTTGTCATGATGGTAAGAAAACGATTGTTTTTTATGATGACAATAATTTATCAGCAGGTAACTCTCTTAAAGAGAACTTTCTCGGAATTTGTTCGCTAGGTAAAGGAGGTGCTGCTCATGAATGCGAAAACTTTATTTATTAGTGTGGGTGTCATCCTTGCAATAATAGCAGCATTCTATCTTTATCATCATCATGATTCGGAGACGCTGACCTGTTCTGCCAAAAATTATCTGCATCTGGAGGCGCAAACTCAGGGTGTAAAGATTGAAGGTGAAGTTCTGCTGGTTTTTCGTATTTCTTCCGCTACAAAAGGGAGGATATCTCAGGTGGGAAGCCTTAATGTTCAGGGTAAACATTACGCCGTAGATCGTAATGTCGAATTGAACTTTATAGGTAAAGATCGCGATGGATACCTACAGACCCGCCGTGTGGCTACCGTAAAAAATAAAAATGATAATGTCCCTGATGAAGTTACAGACCTGCTCATGTCACGTCAGGATATTTTCTATTACAAGATCATTCATATCGCGGGAAATGTTTATGCGATAAGAGATCTGCGACGTACGCTCATGGTTTGTCGGGCAGCATGAATTGCAATAAAGTATTATTTCCACGGTTGTTTGTGGTTGTATATTTTGTTGCTGTTTGAATTGTGGTTTTTTATTTTGCCTTGCTGTGAAAGTGAGTAAAAGGATTTGTACTTATAAAACATTAGGAATTTTCCTTTTTTAATATTTAAAATGGCCTTACCATTTGTTGGGAATACTCATGTGGATAATCGTGATTATAAACTCTGAAACTACGTGATATGACTTATGGATAAAGTTAATTTGCGAATCGCATTATAATTGCTGGAGGCTGAAGGTGTTGTATATTCTCTCGTTTATAAAACGAGGGACCTGCTATGCCATAAATTTAAGTTGGTGGTAACTATGAATACGAAAAAGGTTTTTCTGCTCAGTTATGATATTTTTCTTTTCTCAGGAATAAAAGCATGGTTGCCAAATCTGGTGTTGGTCGATGCGCGGACATTTATTTCTGGTACGCCGTCAGTTACTCTACAATATCCGTCCTGTTTGCTGGTTATCGATAACCGGTTACCATTATTCCTGGTCAGGAAGTGGTTCCAGAGAAACAGTACACAGTTTATTAATATAAATTGTATTGTTCTTCGGATGAATGAAACCCGTCCTGTTAATCGGGGGTACGAGGAGTATGCCTTTATTAGTGGACGGGAGTTGTCGGATCAATTGATTTCTCAGCTAAGAGCCAATCTAATGGAACCTAATGAGGTTGTGGAAGTCACTAAAGGTTCAACAATGTTTACTTTTCATTTGACTGAATTTGAAGAGGAAATGCTGTATGCATCATTCACAAAAGAAAAGTTGCACGATTTTTGTATTGCTAACTCGCTAACAATTAAGTCAGTGTATCGATATCGGGAAAGAATTACTGCCCGACTAGGATTTTCTCATTTTAATGAGGTTGTCATTTTTTTGACCCGGAATAATTTATTGCATGAAGATTATCCGACAAACAGTCATTCTGCAGAGAATATAATTTACGGCGATGCATATGATGCCTCAGATTCTAGTAGACTGAGTATGGCAATAAGGAATGAAGAAATCATTCCTTATTTTCAACCCATCGTAAATATTAGTGGGGACGTCTGTGGTGTTGAGGTTTTAGCTCACTGGCCACAGGGTCATAACTATGCCATTTCTCAGCGTGAGTTTATTCCGCTGGCAGAGAAAAGTGGTTTAATTAATGAGCTGACGAGCTATTTAATGACCACCGTTGCGCGTGTACTGGTCGATGGAGGTGAGGGTATCAATAAAACTCTATTCGTCTCATTTAATGTTAGTCCATCTGGTTTAAGCAACCCCGTCTTTTATTGGGAATGCCTTAATTTCATGGAAATAACGCAAAGGCTACCGATTAAATTGATGATTGAAATAACCGAAAACCAGACCCTCACTATCACTCCGGCAATCAAAGAGCTGATACGATCACTGAGAAACAGAGGGGTGCTGTTTGCTTTAGATGATTTTGGGACTGGATACGCTAACCTTTGCTATCTCAATGAGTTAGAACTTGATGTTATAAAAATTGATAAAACGTTCATCAAGGCTATTAAAGAGGTTGAGCAACATATTCCTATGCTCGAGTCAATCATTCACCTTTCCGGACTATTGGGATTGCGTATGGTCGCGGAGGGCGTTGAATACGGCTATCAGCAGCAGTGGCTGGGAAAAAATAATGTTGATTACCTGCAGGGTTATCAATTTTTACCGCCAGTGACGTTTGATGATTTTATCCGGTATTACAAGCAGTCTGTAAGTATGTTTGAATCAGTGTCTGACTCCACTTTCTCAACGTAGAGCCTTTCGGGAGTGAGAAGGGCATAAGACTTAGTACGTGCGTGTGTTAAAAGCCGTATGGTTATCTACACTATTTTTATTTCCGGAGCATCAGGGGCAAATGCCTCCGGTGCAGTTTTTTTGCAGAGACAGGCACGATAGGTTTTGCCTGTCTGGTTAAGGAGATATCCTGTTGCGAGCGAAGCATCATTTGTTTATTTATCCTAAACGGGTTATTCATAGCTGTGTAAGTGTTAATCGCTAAAGTCCCGAGGTTAGCCCGTAGCCATGCGTAATTTCCTGATAAAATTAAGAGTATGGTTTCCGCCACCGCTGATCTTAGTACTATTCCTCGTCGCGGATACGTTGACGCTGAGCCAGCGTTTTTCTTTCGGCGCGGTGAATACCGCGTTAAGCGTATTGCTGGCGGTTGTCAGCCTGGCGATGATACTTCATACCGCGTGGCAGATGCGGATGAAACGTACGACGCTCAACCCGCTTCATGCAGAAAAATCGACCACGCTTGTTACCAGCGGATGTTACGCCTGGAGCCGCAACCCGATCTACCTTGGTATGAGTGGACTCCAGTTGGCCTTTGCTCTCTGTGTCGGGAGCATTGCCGGGATACTGGCTGTACCGCTGTTTATGCTGGTAGTTGCCAGATTGCATATCGATTTTGAAGAGGAACAACTGCGAAAACATTTCGGGCTGGAATGGGAACATTATGAACGGCAAGTTCGTCGTTGGTTATAGTAATACCCGGTGATCTCGAATATAGCTATTGCCAATGGGAAAAGTGATGCAAGCGCTCCGCTGTGTCTGTGATGGCGTGTGTGGAAGCACTGACCACATACAAATGGGTAGGCTTTGTGACGACACGATTCGTGCGTAATTGAAACCGGGTGATGCAAAAATAGGCGTTTGATTCGCAAGGCCATTGACGCGTCGCCCGGTTAGTTTTAACCTTCTACCCCGTGCTCACATTCGTGGACATGTCCTTTTCAGGGCCGATATAGCTCAGTTGGTAGAGCAGCGCATTCGTAATGCGAAGGTCGTAGGTTCGACTCCTATTATCGGCACCATTTCAAACTCTTCCCAAGTCTACCTAAATCAACGCAAAGCCCGTATGTTGTGGCTCCTGGCCCATATCTATCTGCTGTTATCAACCGGAATCAAGTTATTGTTGGGGGGCATAAGTGGGGGCACTATCGTAGGTTGCATCATTTTAAATGCGTTTAAAATTTTAAATGTATCAGGGAGTTTTTGATTTTTTTATCCTTTTGATTTTTCTATATTTTAAAGGTGACAGTCGATAATTATTTGAAAACACCCTTGTGAACGTCTGTTGAGAGTCAAAACCATACTTAAAAGCGATTTCTATAATCGATTCATTGGTTTCAACAAGATCCCTGGCCGCAAGTCTGAGTTTTTTATCTCTAATATATTTACCAAGACTAACGTCTTTAACCTGCATGAAAACCCGCTGAAGATGCCACTTCGAGTATCCTGCTCGCGCTGCAACATCCTCGATCTTCAGCGGTTTGTGTATGTTTAAATCAATCCATTGGATTATCTCATCGATGATGTCTTCTGTTCTGAACATAAGTTGACGCTCATTATGAAAGGTTTATGACACCATCCTTCTCAGGATATTGATAATTTATTTATAAATTGCTGCAACACCGTGCAAACGATTGTTCCCTGTGATTGACAGAATTTTGAATGATGTTGCACCTTGTTCATCAGCCTTGCGAGAAAGCTCATTCGATAAATCATTAAGTGTATAGGCATTGCTGGTTGAGACTACGCCAATCTTTTGTTTACCATCTGTATGATTAATATGCTGGGCTGCAGATGCAACATTCATTGAAATAAATCCGATGAGGAATGTCGTCACAAATAGTGTTTTCATATTGCGTACCTCTTCTGAGTAAATTTTTTACCAGACCTGAGAACAGAAGGAATTTCTGCTGGTTCTCACAAATAAATATACGGTTCTAAGCTGTCATAAAACTGACAGCCATATGACAAAATTGTCAGGTTTTTAGATGGTTAACTTGTTTTGAATACAGGTTTCTCTGTTGATAATGCACGCAGGTTCCTTACCGCGAGGTGTCCATATCTAAAAAAAGTCACGGGGTGATGGGCCAATTTAATGGTAGTGTTCATGACGAAAAGTAATATTTTTAGGTGCCGCGGTAACGCGTATTTTCATGACAAAACTTCTGATAACACAGACTTATTTCTAGTATGAACAGAATATCAATTATCGCTATTGTCAGTAATGAGGCTAAAATGATGGTGCCTGTGAACATCCATCATGGTCCTCTTTGGGGGAATGCTTTAATAAGGAAATAGCCAATGCTTAGAGAAAACTTCAACGAACTGCAAATCTTTCTTGTGGTAGCAAGGGAGAGAAGTTTTACCAAAGCTGCTGGCAAACTTGGTGTTTCTCAGTCAGCACTTAGCCATGCGATAAAAGCGCTGGAGGAAAGGTTAAACATCCGCCTTTTAACCCGAACCACCCGAAGCGTTGCCCCCACAGAAGCAGGTGAGAGAATTATTGCCTGTCTTGAACCGCGTATTGCCGATCTTGAGCAGGAGCTGGAATCGCTCGTGCAACTTAACGGTATTGCCTCCGGCAATATCCGTTTATCCGCCGGGGAACATGCTGCGCGAAGTCTTGTATGGCCGAAGCTAAAACCTTTCCTCAGGGAATACCCGGAAATCAATGTCGAACTGGTTGTTGATAATGGTTTTGTCGATATTGTTGAAGGGCGTTTTGATGCCGGAATTCGTCTGGGCGAGAGCGTGGCTAAAGACATGGTCGCTGTGAGGATCGGACCGGATATGCGAATGGCAGTGGTTGGCGCACCGTCATATTTCGCCGCTAACCCTGCTCCTGAAACACCACACGAATTACAAAATCATCGCTGCATCAATATGCGTCTGCCGACTGCCGGTGGGCTTTACCACTGGGAGTTCGAGAAGGAAGGGAAACCGTTACGGGTCAGAGTTGAAGGGCAGGTGACCTTTAATCTACTGGCAGAAAGGATCGATGCTGTTTTATCTGGTTTTGGTATCGCTTGTGTTCCTGAGGATATGGTTGAGGATTATATAAAGTCAGGAGAACTTATTCTGGTTCTGCAGGAGTGGTGTCCTTCATTCCCCGGTTATTACCTTTATTATCCCAGCCGCAAACAGCATCCACCCGCTTTTGCGCTGATGATAGATGCGCTTCGGTACTCTGAATAGCGGGTCCGTAATTCACGGTGGACCCGCTTAAGTTTTAACGGCCTACACGAGCCTGATGCTCAGGTGAGTAGCGCGCGCCGACGATTTTGATTGTTTCAAGCGCCTGTGTTACCTGAAATAAATCATCCTGCGAAAGAATAAGGTCAGCAGCTCCCAGGTTTTCCTCCAACCGGTGCAGTTTGGTTGTACCCGGAATAGGAACAATCCACGGTTTTTGTGCCAGTAACCATGCCAACGCGATTTGCGCAGACGTTACACCTTTCTCGGCAGCCAGTTCACCCAATAAATAGACCAGCTTTTCATTGGCTTCAATCGCTTGCTCGGCGAAGCGCGGCACGGTGCTGCGGTAATCATCCTTCCCAAAAGTCGTTCCTGACTTAATCGAGCCTGTCAGGAATCCTTTGCCTAATGGGCTGAATGGCACAAAACCAATGCCCAATTCCTCCAGCAACGGCAGGATCTCCTGTTCAGGCTCGCGCCACCACATGGAGTATTCGCTTTGCAGGGCAGTGACAGGATGTACAGCATGCGCACGGCGAATGGTTTGTGCTCCCGCTTCGGACAGACCGAAATGTTTGACCTTCCCTTCTGCTATCAGGTCTTTTACCGTTCCGGCAACACCTTCAATTGGAACATCAGGATCGACACGGTGCTGGTACAGCAAATCAATAACGTCTGTCTTGAGACGGCGTAATGATCCTTCAACAGCTTCACGGATATGCTCTGGACGGCTGTTTAAAATCTGCTGCTTGTTGTCATCTCCAAAGGTAAAACCAAATTTAGTTGCGATAACCACGCGGTCGCGAAAGGGTTTTAAGGCTTCGCCGACAACGTCTTCATTCAGAAATGGACCATACACTTCAGCGGTGTCGAAGAAAGTAACGCCACGTTCAACCGCTGCGCGAATGAGTTCGATAGCCTGACGGGTATCTGTCGCCGGGCCGTAGCCGTGGCTGAGTCCCATGCAACCGAGCCCAAGCGCTGACACTTCTAACCCGGATTTACCCAGATAACGTTTTTGCATTTAATGAATACCTCTTTTATCGCGGCTTAAACATCAAGTTTGCGGCCAGTCAGCCATTCCACCATTGCTGGATCGCGGTGTGAGAAGAATGCGCTGGTTGCGGTGTCAAGGGCGGCAATCTGCAGCATATCCTCAGTAGTGAGTTCAAAATCGAGAATGTTGATGTTCTCTTCCATACGTTCTTTTCGTACTGATTTAGCCAGCGAAACGATGCCTCGCTGGAAGATCCACCGCAGAACAACCTGGCCTACGCTTTTGCCGTACTTATGACCAATCGCCGTTAATACGGGATGCTGGAACAGACCATTTTTACCTTCAGCAAACGGAGCCCAGGCTTCCGGTTGAATCCCACGGCTTTGCATCCAGGCAACGGCATGCAGTTGCTGGTTGAAGGGGTTAACTTCAATCTGGTTTACTGCGGGGACAACGCTGTTGAAGGCGATAAGGTCGGCCAGTCTGTCAGGATGGAAGTTACTGACGCCAATGGCGCGAATTTTGCCTGCCTGTTGCAGTTCTTCCATGGCACGCCAGGCACCATGGACATCACCGTAAGGCTGGTGAATCAGGTACAGGTCAACGTAGTCCAGTTGCAGCCGGTTCAATGAACGCTCAAACTGAGCTTTAGCACCTGCGTAATTGGTATCCTGTAGCCAAAGCTTGGTTGTTACAAAGAGCTCGCTACGAGTGACACCGGTCTGTTTCAGTGCGTTCCCAACCTGGGTTTCATTCTGGTATGAAGCAGCGGTATCGATCAGGCGGTATCCCGTATTGATTGCATCAATAACGGCACGCTCGCATTCGGCGGCATCCGTCATCTGAAACACACCAAAACCCAGCAGGGGCATTTCGATACCATTGTTCAGTTTTACAGTTTGCATGACGTTATCTCTCAGCTGTTGTCCGGGAAAAGCATAACGCAAACTGATTTATTCGATTAGATAGGGTAATTAGCTAGGGTTTATTAGATATGTTCATTAATCTTGTGGATATATGACAATAGGCTTAGTACAGGAGCGGAAGTCACTTCTGTCGATATGTGTTGTTAATGGTGAGTAATTAATGCATCGTGACGAAGTGTTATGATCAAAATGTTCTGTACATAAATTGAAAAAAACGATGGTAAATAAAATACTGGTAAGTGCCTGCCTGATGGGGTTAAAAGTCCGTTATAACGGAAGTGAGAAAGCACAGGTGACGGCTCAACTTGCTCGCTGGCAAGAAGAACAACGTCTGGTAATTCACTGCCCCGAAATGGCTGCCGGGTTGCCTGTGCCACGCCCACCGGCAGAGATTATTTCTGCTTGCGGCACAGATGTGATGCAAGGGCGAGCCAGCATAATAGAGAACACGGGGCGAGATGTTACGGAACAATATCGACTCGCAGCCTGGCTGGCATTGCGCACGGCACTGGAATCTGGTTGCACCGCTGCGTTGTTAACTGACGGCAGTCCAACATGTGGTGTCGAGTTTATTTATGACGGCTCTTTCAGTGGCCAGCGTAAATCAGGTATGGGAGTTGCGGCATCGCTACTCTCAGAGCATGGTATAAAAGTATTTTCAGATACACAGGTTGTGGAGCTTATTTCCTGGATTAAGGACAGAGATTTTGAGTTAGCGTCCGCTTCCCGCTCTTAACGGGTATCATCCGTCTTAATTCAGACCGCTTCGTGCCAATCTGTGAATGAGAAGATGATCTTGTTCAGTTTGAAAATCCTGATTACTCTGGCGGGGCTAATACTTTTAGTTTAAACGAGGCAAGATTGATTTTTTTCAAAAGTAAAGGCTGTTAAATGTAGGGCTACTCCTCCCATTGAGTCAAACTTATGACGAATTTACCTTACGAAACTTTCCTGGAAGCAGATGGTCCACTGGGCCCCCTTAAAGGCACTTTACTCAGTTCTTCTCCAAATCCTGAGAATATTATTTTGATCGTTCCTGGCTCAGGACCCACTGATCGTGAGGGCAATAATCCGCTTGGCGTCAATGCCGGGACTTACCGACTTCTTGCGGAAGGGTTGGCTAAAAAAGGCAGAGCGGTGTTAAGAATTGATAAACGTGGCATGTTTGGCAGTTCATCAGCAGTTATGGATGCGAACTCGGTAGTCTTGAAAGATTATGTCGACGATATTCGGTCGTGGTTGAACATTCTGAACCGCCGATTCAATACAAAATGTGTTTGGCTCCTTGGACATAGCGAAGGTGGGATAGTTACACTAGCTTCAGCTCAGGAAAATCAGATCTCTGGCATAATCCTGGTCGCAACACCATCACGCCCCCTGAGCGAAGTTTTGCGGCATCAGTTCAAAACAAATCTAGAGGACGCGACTCTTCAAACGCTGGGGGGTAAAGTTATCGATGCGCTTGAACAGGGCCAATATATCGATGTTGAAAATATGCCCCCCGTATTACAAAGTATATTCAATCCTTCAGTTCAGGGATTTCTTATAGACCTTTTTACATACAACCCGAGCCAAATGATAGAGGCTGTAACTAAACCGATATTGATCTTACAAGGAGAACGAGATATTCAGGTGGATAAAAACAACGCAGGAGAACTTGCAGCAGCAAACCCTGGAGCAACTGTTGTAATGTTTCCTGATACAAATCACGTATTAAAGCCGGTTACTTCAGATAACAGGCAAGAAAATATTGCTGCTTATACAGACCCATCACTTCCTCTTGCGCCCGGTATAGTTGATGCCATTTCTCAATTTTTGTCTAAAAATGCAGGCAACATTAGCCCTGAATAAGGATATGCAGCCCTGGGAAATTGCACAAGTTTTCAGATTCGAGCGGGTTGGGCGACTACCCACCCCGATATGTATGATTAAACTATGCCTGATGTTATTAGCGCAACGCAGTTTCTCGCTCACAGCAGATAGCCTGATTTGAAAGTCTCACAACTGAGATCAGACTACTTCAAACCAGAGAAAATCTTTATAAATAGGATATTCGTTCTGCGCCTTCATCACTGGAGGCTCAATATTTTCTCGTGCTACTGCAGTTTTTTCTCTTTCAGGAACTGGCTTACTAAATCCGCGATCTGAACATTATTCAGATCAGAAAACGGGAAGTGAGTATTGCCTTTGATCCCTATCTCCGGAAGGTGCGTAACCGTCACATCCCCGCCGTGTTTGTTCACCACGTTGCGCCACTCACGAGCCATTGCCAGGCGTACTCGCCAGCTGTCCTGCGCGGGCATCGCCACGGGTTTATCCGGTATGTTATCGCCGTAAATAATCAGAATCGGGATTTTAGTCAGTGCCATAAACTGTTCCATTGGAACAGGTTCACCTTTCAGCGTGTCGAAAGCACTTGGCATTGGTGCCGGTAATTCTTTCTCCGGAAAAACAAAACTGCTGCCTGGCTCAAAGGCGATAATGGCTTTGACCTTGTCGTTTTTCATCGCGGTATACCAGCCTGGCCCGCCACCCTGAGAGTGGGTGAAGAGGATAGCCGGACCGGATTTATCCACTACTGCGGACATCGCATCAGAAATTACATTGATATCAAACGGCCCTGTATTCGGAGTCATCTGACGGAAATACTGATTCAGTGCCTCTTTGTCGTGAGAGAACTGAACGCCTTTAAAATACTCAGGCCACACGCCAACACGGAACTGATTAAACCACATCTGCTCATCGGGTTTTGGCGTGACAGTACCTTCTACTGTAGAGCGCCCGGCGCTGCCCCGACGCGGTTGATCGACAAGATAAGTAGAGAACCCACGGCGCAGGAATATATTCTGAAACCCTTCGCGACCGTCCGGTGTACTTTCCCAGGTACGGGAAAACTGACCTGCGCCGTGCAGCATGACAATAGGGTATTTATGCGGATTTTCCGGAATTTGGTAGAAAACAGACGCATGATCACCATGATAAGTTTGACCAGCAGAATCCAGTGGTTTTTTCGCGTTAAATGTACCTGGTGCTGCGATGATAGCGCCGCCAGCAGAAAAGCTTCCTTGTTCCTGAATGATTAATGGCTCTGCATACACCGACTGAACCGCCAGACCACCCGCTATCACGCTGATGGCCAGCGCTTTTAAGATTGTCTTCAAGATTACATCCTCTGTTATGTTTGCAGCTTAATAATATCTGAGTTGGCCCTGGCGATAATTTCGTTCCGATGATTACCCTTATTTGTCCTGTTCATGAATACGAACGATTAGCTACGTATTGTCTCTAACCAGTTGGTTACCATCTCTGTGGTTCTCCGCTCCTGATCGCATTCAATGACCAACGGTTTTTCCCGGCGCGCGGTTGGGGCAAGTTTTGCAAGGATGCCGTCGCTGTCCCCTTTACCGTAACCGCCGTGGGTGATAAAGGGGATGAGTAATTTTCCCTCGAGGTTATGGCTGCTCAGAAAGGTTTGTACTATGGGTGGCACACTGGTGCTCCAGACGGGAAAGCCTAAATACACGGCCTCATAACGTTCGATATCTGCGACGCTATTTTTTAATGCCGGTTTAATTCCCCGGGCCCGTTCATTTTTTGCTTGTTCAACGGTCTGAAAATAGTCTTCCGGATAAGGTTTCTCCGGCTCGATTGTAAACAGATCGGTATTCAGGCTTCGGTGAATGATACCCGCAACCACCCGTGTGTTCCCGCTACGAGAAAAGTACGCTACCAGAATGCGGCTATTGCCCCGCACGTTTGCGTTTCCAGTTGCCGCTGAAGCCAGAGAAACGTTCGCCAGTGTGAGCCCGGCAAGCGCTGTAAGTAACATTCTTCGGGTGGAATCATGCTCCATAACTCACTCCTCTGTTTGCTTGCCACCGCCCATTCCAATGCTTCTTCAACGTGAATGGCTGCAGCATTTTCGCCATATTCACGCCGAAACTGCACCAGCGGGTGCAGCATTTGCCGAGAGATTAAAACCAAAGGTCAGCAGTATCGCTGTCCAGGAAGAAAACGTAGAGAAGGGCAGAAACAGTGCGGGGTAAGGTAAATATCGAGTCATGCAAAGCGTCCTTATCAAGGATGGGAAAGATAGCCTGCGATGATTCTAAAGAGTGGGACATGTCTTCAGGCTGACGACCCCCTGACATCTGTGTCAGTTAATCTTATTTCTGGCTCTGTCCCGGGGGGAGCGTGGCTGAATGCGTTATCCGGCTGCATTGCAAACGTGACACCAAATGTGTTGATACCGTCCTCACTACGCGCAAAGACGTCCCCCTGGTGCATAATGGCGACGGCACGTACGATTGATAAACCCAGCCCGTGATGGGTATCGCTCCTGGCCCTGGAAGTATCGACGCGATATAAACGTTCAAAAAGCCGATGTAAATGTTCCGGCGCAATGGGAGCACCCGGGTTAGAAACTTCAACGCAGGCGTGATTATTCGTTTCGCTCAACCGAACGGTAACCGTGCTGTTGGATGGCGAATGTCTTGCGCTGTTTTCCAGTAAATTTGCAAGTGAACGGTGGAACAGCCGTCGGTCGATATGCGCGGTGACGTCACCTTCAATATCAAGGGAAAGCTGTTTTTCAGCAAAGGAAGGCTCTACATACTCCGCTGTTTTAAGGGTCTCTTGACGTAGGGAAACCTGCATAAGCTGGGAAGCGTGTTCACCCGCGTGAGCATGTGACAAAAAAAGCATGTCGTTTACGATCGACGTCATACGCTCAAGCTCTTCGAGATTCGAACCTAAAAGCTCTTCCAACTCATCATGCGAACGTCGACGTGACAACCCCAGTTGCGTCTGGCCAATCAGGTTGGTCAGCGGCGTACGAAGTTCATGGGCTACATCAGCGTTAAAACTTTCAAGCTGTCGCCAGGCTACCTGCTGCCGTTCCAGCACCCCGTTAAATGATGAAGCGAGTTGCTGCAATTCTTTTGGTAGTGCTTTGGTATCAAGGCGTTGGCCGTGGTCTCCCGGAGCGAGCTGCTGTGCTTGTTTACTGAGTGCGCCTAGCGGACGTAGGCCGATCCTTGAGACCATATAACCCAGCAGCGCTACAATAAACACCCCCAGAGCGGCAATAATCAGCAGGGTGCGCGTGAATGCATCAAGCGTGCCCATATACGGAGTGGAGTCGATGGCAACCACATAGCGCAACTCAGGTCTTTCGCCGTTGGCGGGGATTGTTTTTACCAACAAATGAAGTGAGCATGCCCCTTCGGATGCGCCGGGCATTTTATTAAACCCCTCCCGTAAAGAAGACCACTGGATCCCAGTCGGCGGTGTTCCGCCTACGCTAAAATGTGGGTTATCACTCACTACCCAGTAGCGAACAAGTTCGCCTTCTGAATTGGTTAACATGTTGAATTTACTGGCAAGCGTAGACCAGCCGTCAAGAGAGGTTCGCGCAGTGATCCACGGGCTCATTAATGATTCACGAAACAGTAGCTCGTTGTGTATCTGTTTTTGCAATGAGTCATGCAGCGAGCTTCGTAGTGTTATACCGATAACGGAGAGAATCAGCAGAGCGGATAACGCAAACATCAGTGCCAGATGGACGGATATGGAGCGCTTAAGCATGCTTATCCTCTTCATTTATTCTGGCCTGACTTCGAGAACGTATCCCATACCACGTACGGTATGTAGTAATTTTATGCCGAACGGAGCATCAACTTTGGCCCGCAGACGTTTAATAGCAACTTCAACCACGTTGGCATCGCTATCAAAATTCATGTCCCATATCTGCTCAGCAATCATCATCTTTGACAGAATTTCCCCCTGATGACGGGCCAGAAGGCTCAACAGGGAAAACTCTTTCGCGGTCAGTTCCAGTCGCGTTCCTGCACGAAACACACGGCGAGCCAGTAGATCAAGATGCAGATCGTAGATCTGAAGTTGGGTGATGTCGGCTCCATCCGTTGACCGGCGACGTACCAGCGCCTGAATACGCGCCACCAATTCAATGAGTGAGAAGGGCTTAGGAAGATAATCATCAGCACCAAGTCGAAGCCCTTTAACGCGCTCGTCGACCGACCCTCGAGCAGATAACATTAACACGGGGGTCTGTTTACTAGCCCGTACGCCCTCGAGTACCCGGTAGCCATCCATCCCCGGCAACATCACATCAAGAATTATCGCGTCGTAGTCGAACTCCAGCGCGTAATGGAGGCCTTCTGCACCATCTGCTGAGACATCCACCGTAAATCCAGACTCGCCCAGCGCACGGCTGAGGTAGGTAGATGTTTTTTCTTCGTCTTCTACTAAAAGTAACCTCATCCTGTTTCCTCCATTCGCTGTCCGTTCAGCAGCCGCACCCGGGGGATGGTAATTATTCAGCCCCAACAGCTGGCTGACATTTTTCTGACATTTCTGTCAGTTACAGATTCGGTCTTAAGTGACAATGCCAGTCAGTCTGACTGTTTCATAAGCTTGATTAGTGCTTATCCGCGTGTACATCTAAGACTAACGATGTCGGGATGAAAGATAATTACACACATTAAATAGGCGCTATGAACGAAACTCATAAACCGGACAGGGGCATGTAATCGTTATTTTTACCTGAAAGGGATGTTGAATGCTGTGTTTGTAGCGGCATAAATTTACTGTGCCGCTACAATTTCTGCGATAGCAAAAGTCAGATTGCTGATTGGCGCTAGCGAGGTTGCTGCTGGGTAGTGCAGTGAATGCCACCGCCACCTGCCGCGATGCCGTCGATATTGAGTTGAATAATTTCACGTTCAGCAAACAACTCCTGCAAAATATCGCGAGTATTGCGGTCAGTGCGTTTATCGCCAAATTCCGGTGCAATAATCGCACCGTTGCAGACATAGAAATTGATATAACCTGCGGCGAAATCATTGCTTGCGTAGGCTGGACGGATAGCGGAAGGGCCTTCCAGCGTGATCACCTTCAGGCGCCGTCCTTTTGCATCCGTTGCGGCGCGCAAGATTTCCAGATGACGTCTGGTTACGGCGTAATCAAATGAGGACTGATCCTGCTCGAGTCCAGCCACCACCGTACCTGGGTGAGTGAATCTGGCATAAAAGTCCGTATGTCCGTCGGTAATATCTTTCCCGGCAATGCCGGGTAACCAGATGATTTTTTCCAGCCCTAGCAGGTGCTTCAGCTCTCTTTCACACTCGGCTTTGCTGACGCCGGGGTTACGATTCGGGTTAATAACACAGCTCTCGGTGATAATCGCCGTGCCTTCGCCGTCGACCTCAATCCCACCACCTTCCAGCACCAGTGATGAGCGAATAAACGCGGCCCTAGTGTAATCTGTAACGAATTCTGCCACTTCAGCATCTCGAGCGTGCTCTTGCTTATCACCCCAGCCGTTGAAGTTAAACCCAATGCCTCCGTGCTCCCCGCTAGAATTATTCACAAACACTGGTCCGGTGTCGCGGATCCACAGATCGTCAATCGGATGAATCAACAGGTTGACCGTCGACCCGCACAGCTGTGCTGCCAGGTCGCTGTCCTCTTCGCGTACCAGCATATTCACTGGCTCAAATGCGGCGATGGTTTTTGCGATTGTCGCCAGATTTTCCCTAACCACTGGTAGCAGATGAGGTTCCCAGATATTCGCACTGGCGCCAAACGCCATCCAGGTTGCCGCATGAGGTGCGCCTTCATCCGGCATTTGCCATCGGCGGCGTTCTGCAGCACTGGCTAATTTACTGTAGCTGCAGCCCATCATACTGGCGAGTAACATACTCGTTGAAGTTACCAGACTCTGCTTGACGAACGAACGTCTTGTCATCATGGGAAACCCTTTGTGATTATTCACCCAATATACGGTGAACAGAATAATAATAGATGGTAAATAACACGAGTATATTATTAATAATATAGGTGATATGAAAACCTGAGCGGAATATAACACAGGTGTTATAACTTGCAATTGCTCTGTTTTATATAATGAGAAAAAATGGATGATATTAAAATTTCTCAACTATATATTTATATATAATTTATATTTATTCGCTGTATTTGTCTTGTCAGTAGAGTAACCGCGCCGTCTGACAGCGGGTTGCTGAGCAGACTGTGATCTGCCCGAATGTTCCGCAGGTTCCGGGGTGGATTTTCAAATAACTTTTTGCCGGTAGACTATAGTAAAGATGGCCATTATTTCTCATCATGAATAACCATGGGCGGGGACGGAAATGAAGAAGATACTGATGCTGGTCGGAGATTATGTCGAAGATTACGAAACTATGGTTCCTTTTCAGGCGCTAAAAATGTTAGGTCATCAGGTTGACGCTGTCTGTCCAGATAAAAGCCTGGGGGATTATGTTCAGACCGCCATTCATGATTTTGATGGGGCACAGACGTACAGCGAGAAACCAGGGCACCGTTTTACCCTGAATGCGAATTTTACTGATGCGCGGGCAACAGATTATGATGCATTACTGATCCCCGGAGGACGTGCCCCCGAGTATTTACGACTGAACCCTGATGTCATTCAACTGGTGCAAGACTTTAACGCGGCGGGTAAACCTATTGCCGCCGTATGTCACGGCCCTCAGATTCTGGCTGCAGCAGGGGTGTTAGAAAACCGTACATGCAGCGCCTATCCAGCTTGTGCGCCGGAGATTCGGTTGAGCGGTGGACATTACGCAGATATCGGGATTGACCAGGCATACGTCGATGGCAATCTGGTTACGGCACCTGCATGGCCTGCGCATCCTGAGTGGCTGGCTAAATTTGTCGAAGTATTATCGAAGTAAGAGGCCCGTTGAGTAGAAAGTCGGTATAACCTGTTCGGCTATACCGATTGGGGCATCATGATTGTTTATAAATGAGGCACCAATATATGCAGGTGCCTTTTCTCTGGTGAAGGAGCAGAAATCGGAATACGACGAGACAAAAATTACCGAATCGCATTTTGAACGAGTTTTTCGAGTTTTTTTAGTGTGTTAACCGATGCCGTATCAAGACCATGGACTTGTAGACTTTCCATTGGGTGATAGCTTACTAAAACCCGTCCATCTTGCTGCTGGCTAATCAGAACCCGAAACGGTAGATCAAGAGCCAGATCAGGATGTGCAAGCATTAATGGTGTCCCTGCTAAAGGGGTTCCAAAGACAAGCACTGTTGTCGGTGGCATTGTTAACTGGACACTCTGGGCTGCTTTTACGTGGTCAAATTCACCAAATAACACCAGGTTATTGCGGTTAATTGCGTTTATTAAATGTTCTCTTGTTTGCGGATAGTTATAAGCACTAAAATTTTTTTGCATAGTGTCAGCGTTATTATTTTCAGCATATCCTGTTATTGTTGCAGAGATATATAGAACCAATAATATGAGGCCTTTTTTGATAAAATGTTGCATTATTACCTCCATAAGTCAGAGTGCGAAAAAATTTTTGCAGATACTAACTTTTTCTCTGACTCTCTCTTTTGACGATACACTTTGCTGAGTGCACCATTACGATAAATCCTGCGGCTAGCATTATTGTATCTTTCAGTACTAGTCGGCCGGCACCAGAAAGATAAGGGAACCCTGTATGGGCATCAGCACCATGCACCCACGTTTCTGGCGTAAATATCAGGAATGTTAACGTTACAAAAGGTGTCAGGAACGCCATGGTCGCTCCCCAGAATCCAGCTTTTGGCGAAATGTAATGAGACAGAATGAGCAATGCAAATATTACTTCTATGACGCCTAATCCAGTTGAGTATCCGTAGGTATTGTTTGCATTATGCCAGGCACGATGAGCTTCGACTAATTCGCCTTCATGATTCATAAACTGTGCATAGTTCATGGGATCATTGTAAAAGAATGACATAAATGGGCTGTTAGCAACAAAGGGGACTATGCTGTCTGCCTCATAAGGTATAAATTTCAATAAACCAATCCACATAAATACAATGGCAATGGAAATACGACACAGGTTAACGCCTATGTTTTCTTTTGTTGAAATATATTTGTAGATATTATTGAGCATTGGATTTTCCTTTTGGGTATTAAACACAATCCTTTATATCAGTAGTTCACGAGCAGACCCTGTTCTGACGTCCATGCTTTTTGTTCAGGAGTCTTTTTTATAAATTAACGTACTTGACCTCACATTTTGAATGTTATTTTAATGTTGCAATAAAGTAAATTATAATCGAGAGTGGAAATTGGATATGGCGGCTTGTGTTGATAGATGTCGTTCAAAATGAGGGTAATTAGACTGATAACTTTAAATTCTCGTTATGTAATGAAGAGATTAATGTATTAATTTATTTTATATTTCTTCAGTATCTGCTGTGCTATCTGTACCAATACAAGAGTGTTGGTCTTCACTAACTTACATAATAGATTAATATGGTTTAATATTCTTGGGTGTGAAATCCTGTTTTTGATAAGCTATTGTTTATTATAAGCTCAGTAAAAGTAGTAAATACTATTTTAAGAATTTTCTCTCTGTAATAAATTGTGTATACTCGATCCTGCAAGAAGCTCTTCCGTTATCATTAAAACAATAAATCTGTCCTTAACACCCGTATTGCCTCTACTCTGTATCTCTTCTCAGGGTAGAGGTTTTTTTTACGTCTATGCAATAAAATATTCACTACACGGGTAAGCATTATTATGGCTAATATGATGATTAGCGACGTAAGTTTATAATGCTGCGATATTTTCTGTGTACAGATATATTAAGGCTCAATAGTACCAGCGCGTTTCTATTTGAAGGTGAATTGTTTTGTTGTGGTCTTATATACAGGGGTATAATAAAGATGGGCTTATAATTTCCTTGTTTTCAGTGTGATAGGCATTTTTAACCATTAAAATAAATGTGACTTTGTTCACGGATTTTAATTCATTAAGTGGGTATTCCTAGATTAGTGCAACAGCGTTGCACTTTGCTTTTGAAAATTTGCTCATTGAAAAATATAAAATGATTTGTTTTGAACATAGCATTTGTTGTCGAAATCCCCACAAATAGGCGCTCAGGGATAGGCACTGTTTTTTACTCTCCGGGTTTATCTGGCTCGCGCTGCATGCAGGTCTCCTCTCGCAGTACCTCGTAAATAATACATTAAAGGATGTCCCACAATGGATATTGTTGAACGCTTTATTAACTACACCAAAATCAATACAACGACTTCAAGGGAAAACGGTGCAAACGGGATAATGCCTTCTTCCCCTGGTCAGATGGTGCTGGCAAAGCTGCTTGCAGCAGAGCTTGAAGCATTAGGAATGGAAAACATCGAGGTTAGAGATACTGCTATCGTGACGGCAACATTGCCAGGGAATACTGACGACAGCGTTCCAGTTGTCTCTTTCTTTGGTCATCTGGATACCAGTGCAGAACAGACCGCGAATACGAATGCACAACGTCTCCCCTACAGTGGCGGCGATTTGTGTCTGAACAAAGAGCTGAATATTTATCTTCGTGAAAGTGAATTCCCTGAACTGAAAAATTATATCGGTGATGACCTTCTCGTGACAGATGGAACCAGTCTTTTGGGAGCGGATGATAAAGCCGCTATCGCGGCTATTATGAATGCGCTGCAGTACCTTGTTGAACATCCAGAAATTAAGCATGGCACTGTGAAAGTCGGTTTTGTGCCTGATGAGGAGCAAGGCTTACGGGGGGCAAAAGCCTTTGATGTTTCGGCATTTGGTGCTGACTTTGGCTATACCCTGGATTGCTGTGGAATTGGTGAGTTTGTTTATGAAAACTGGAATGCAGGCGATGCAGAAATTATCTTTACCGGTCAGTCTGCACACCCTATGTCAGCCAAAGGCAAGCTTAAAAACTCTCTGCTGATGGCCCATAAGTTCATTTCTATGCTCCCAGGAGGAGAAGCGCCTGAATATACGGAAGGGCGTGAAGGTTATTATTGGGTGAAACAACTACAAGGCAACAGTGCCCGCACGGTGCTCAAGCTGGATATTCGTGATTTCAGTGAAGAAGGCTATCAGGCACGGATGGAATTTATTCGGCAACTTGCACAGAGCACCAATATGCTTTGGGGTGAAAATAGCGTGGTCTGCCACTTATCCGATCGCTATGCGAATGTTTTTAATAGTCTGCAGGGCAATGCTCACTACCCCATTGATATTGCTCTACGCGCCTATCAGAAATGTGGTATTACACCGGCACCGGTAGCTATGCGTGGCGGCTATGATGGTGCGGTTCTCTCTCAGAAAGGATTGCCTTGTCCGAATATTTTTACCGGTGCCCATAATTTTCATTCAATTTATGAATACCTGCCGGTACGTTCTCTGCGCGCTGCCAGTGATGTCGTTGTGGCAGTCATTGAGGAAACCTTTGCTGAGTTCGCGGAGCGGAGAACTCAGTCATGATTCAGGTACTTATTGCCCTTTTGGTTATTGTTGTCGTCGCCCGTCTGATCCTGAAAGGTTATCGCGCTGAGCCGGTGTTATTCATTGCGGGTTTGGTGTTGATGATTTGTACCGGATTGACTGGATGGGGGGCCGTATTGCCGAAAGGGGTTGCCGGTACGGGAATTTCATTTCTCGATCCTTTCGAAGTTATGCGCGATCTTTTCAGTACGCGCGCTGCCGATCTTGGTCTGATGATTATGGCGTTAATGGGATTTGCGCATTACATGGATCATATCGGGGCGAATGAAGCAGTGGTGTGTGTAGTAACGAAACCATTACGGGCGCTGCGGTCGCCATATATTTTACTTTTTTTCTCCTACCTGCTTGCCAGCCTTCTTCAATTGGCCATCCCTTCAGCCACCGGACTCGCGGTGTTACTGATGGGGACGATGTTCCCTATTATGCTGGGATTAGGGCTCTCCGCGGCCTCTGCTGCGGGAGTGATTGCGACCTCGCTTGGTGTGGCGTACACCCCAACGGCGATAGATGCCATCAGGGGATCTAAGGCCGTTAATATGGATGTGGTGGAATATGTTGTCTACCATCAAGGGCCTGCTGCGCTTGCAACCGTTTTGGTCGTGGGGGTCTGTCATTTCTTCTGGCAGCGGCATTGCGATCGTAAAGCGGGGACTTTACCACGGGAAATAGGTACCGCTGAGGTTACCGACTCAGGAAAAGCACCGGCTTTTTATGCGCTGCTCCCCATGCTGCCGATATTGATGGCGGTAGGTTCATCCGCAATGTTTGTCAGTGGCATTAACCTGAACATTATCACCATCGTGCTCATTTCCATGGCCATTTGTATGCTGATAGAGTGGTTACGGACCCGTGATTTAAAGTCAGTATGCGAAGGATTCAGCCACTTTTTGAAAGGAATGGGAACCGCGTTTACCGGTGTGGTCGGTCTGCTGGTTGCTGCGGGGGTATTCGCACATGGTATTAAGGTCATTGGTGCGATTGATCAGTTAATTCTGATGGCAGAACACGTTGGATTACCACCATTTGCAATGGCGGTTGTGTTTGCACTGGTGACGCTTGCTGCCGCGATCATTATGGGGTCAGGTAATGCGCCTTTCCTGGCGTTTGTTGAGCTTATTCCTCAAATTGCTGCAAGTATGGGGGCTAATGCTGTTGCGATGATCCTGCCTATGCAGCAGGCATCTCATATGGGGCGGGCTATTTCACCTGTATCCGGCGTGGTGATTGCTGTTTCAAGTGGTGCGAAGATCACCCCTTTCGATGTAGTTAAACGTACCGCTGTGCCGTTAATTGTAGGCTTTATCACGCATACCCTGATTATCGGTATCTTCTATTAATCGCTCCTGCTAAAAGAACCCTTCCGGCTTGTAGAACGCGGAAGGGGGTTTTTGGGGCCAGAACAGGAACCTTAACTCATCATTTTTATGAATAAAGGGAAATTTATATCTTTAATATTATTGATGCCTCTATATTAAATTTCATTTAAAGCCCATCCTGATCATTTTATGACTTCTGTCGTAAAGGTATGCAATAAAATGATTTCATCAGGAGACTTAATGTCTGCGTGAGGGGTGGCTGATCGTTTTCTGAGCGTTGCTGGTGGGATATGTCAGGAAAACTTCCGCTAATGAGCGGTTTTTGAGTTTTTATGATAGTTGGGTCCACAATATTTCGTGGTATTAATTGCCTTTGAGTATTATTAGTTTTCATCTTTATCGTATTCTTCTTATTATTTTTTACCATTTCATAAAAAGATGAAAGGTTAAGAAATGTAATATGTTATTTATGTGGTTTTTTTACATGGAAATAAATTAATCTGGATCATATTTTGGTGGTTTCAATTGTAGTATTTTTTTAAATGGAGTAATACAGGATTTAAATGTAATGATGATTTGTGTAGGTGGGTTTTAAGTGGTAAGTGATTCAGGAAAAGTCAGTCAGTTGAGACATAATTATCAGGATGAGCTTGAAACGTTTACCTGGAGTGCGTTAGTCGCAATAGGCATCGCAATAATGGATAATAGAATTTACTCTAAAATGTCAGAGCATATTTTTATTATGAACTGGTTGGCAATTGCAAAAAAGAGGAAGCTCTTTCCAAAGAGTATCGCTAATGAACTGCAATGGCTGATTGATGAAGGAAAGAAAAAAAGTCTCAATGCGCAACTTAAATTTAAAATAGAATACTTATATTCTACATCGAGTAGCGATGTGACAATACAGAATTACTATTTTAAATTTACCCATGCTATTGAAGTGTTGCGAAACAATGGGTGGGAGAGTTTTCTGCTCACCCCAGGGAAGTGGCGTGATCTGGATGATAAAATTAAAGTTAGAAACGGCAATTTTATCTTTATGGATGATGCTCGGCTACAAGAATGCTTTGGTATTCAGGGTGAGATCTTAAAGCCATTCTGTGTCCGGGTTTATGGTGATGTTGAGTTCGCTAAATCACTTTTCATCAAAAATAACCTTCCGGTTGAGTTTGTGAAACACACTTCAAATGAGTTTTATTACTTTCAGTTTCTTTTAGATGAATAAGGTTTCACTAACGAATACATACTTAATATTTTTAGAGCGGAGAATGTCTTTTTATCTGAATATAAAAATATCGACTATAAATCACGAGTAAAGGACCAAGTGATGTTTACGCGAAAGTTAGTGATTACTGATGAATGGGTAAAGTTATCTGATATTCCTGCCAATGTGTCTATATCCTTTAGGGGGATTATTGAAATATGTGAAAGCACATCGGTCCCGGATGATAATACACCCTTGTTGAGATTTGAGAATGAGATGGCACCGATCGCTGTTGATTCGTTATCCTGGCTAAGGGTTCCACCAGGCAGTCCGGGAAGTGTTATCGTCTATATTCTCTGATTCTGACATCACCTTCGTTTAAATCAATACAAACAGCTCAGGCATTCTTAGCGTCTCAAAGTATTCAAATTAGGTGCCGTTGCTTAATACATAAATGATATTAATGTTCACTTGCTTTAATTTTATTCTTTCAGGTACCAGAAGTATACTGTATGCCGCAGTGTGTATACCTGTGTACTTTACTATATCATAGTGTAAATAGTGGGAAACTTTCTAATAATTAACCATTTTACAGGTTAAGGTATTACGGGCTGAGTCGATAACAATTAAGTCATAGAAGATGTTTTTATTGTTATGGAGATGTTTAAATGTTAAAAAATATGAAGGTTAAAACCAGCCTGTTATTACTATTGTTGTTATTTACATTTATGCAGTTTTTTTCTAATGGACTGGAGTTATTAGATCTCAAAAACACACAGAAAAGTACGCTTTTACTACATAATATAGTAAGAGAGCAGGATTCACTGCATAGTATCACTGGATCTATTAATAAATTAAGGGGCATGCTTGATAATATTCAATTGCATGATTCTGCTGATGTGCAACAGACATTAAAACAAGCACAGGATGAGATTGCTTATGCAAGACAAGAGTTCAATGTTTTCTGGGACATACCTGGATTGACGACGGATGATCCGCAGGCAGGAAAAATCATCAAGACTGCCTTTGAACAACAAATGGATTTTGAAAAAAAACATATCGATCAGTTAAATGAAGTTATATCGAGCGGACGTATCGCTGATGCATCAATAAATTTAAATAATGAATTGCTCGCTTCGCGTAAAAATTTTGATAGTCAACTGGCTAGCTATTATAAATCAACAATGTTGATCAGTGAGAAGATCGTAGGGCAAACACACTCCCAGTTTAATTCATCAATAATTAAAATATCGGTGATCCTGGCGTTTACGATTTTCATCTTTTTTATTTGTAATATCTGGTTGAACCGCACAATCATCCTACCATTACGAACAGTATCTGAACATTTTTCACGGATTGGTAAAGGCGATCTGAGTCATCCTGTTAAGGTACAGAGTAACAATGAAATTGGTCTGTTATGTTTGAATTTACAAAATATGCAGAATGGCCTTCGGGAGACTGTCACAACGATTCGTGATGGTGTCGAGTCTATTAATATCGGTATGCAGGAGATAGCGACAGGTAATACAGACTTGTCTACCAGAACGGAACAGCAGGCTGCAGCTGTCGTCGAGACGGCTGCCAGTATGGAACAGATATCCGCAACAACAAAGAATAATACCGATAAGTCACACCAGGCATCCGCCATGACGAATGAAAGTACCGAAATGGCATTGCGTGGCGAACGCTTAATGAGTGAAATGGTTGAGAAGATCCATCTGATTAGCCGCAATGCGCAGAGCGTAAGCGAAATATCGAATGTTATTGATAGTATTGCTTTTCAGACCAATATCCTCGCACTAAATGCAGCAGTGGAAGCCGCTCGTGCAGGCGAATCAGGTCGTGGATTTGCCGTTGTGGCTAGCGAAGTCAGGACTCTTGCCCAACGCAGCGCTGCTTCAGCAAAGGAAATTACGGACTTAGTTGCCAGAGCGGCAATCAGCGTCAAAGAAGGTGTAGAAATAGCCGAAAACAGTGGTGTCATGATGGCGAATATTGCGGAGGCAATACGTAACATCAATATATTGATGGAAGATATATCCGGAGCTTCAGGCGAACAAAATAGCGGCATAGAGCAAATCCGGGTCGCTGTCACTCAAATGGAGCAGGTAACCCAGCAAAACGCATCATTGGTGGAAGAGATTGCCGCAACGACAGGCAGTGTGGAAGAACAGTCGGCAATGCTATCGCAGGCAGTGGCTGTATTTCAGGTAGAGGTAAATCAAGAAGAGAGCCTCAACGGGAGCGACAGCATACGTTAGTCGGGAAATGATCATCTCATCAGCTGTTATTCAGTCTGGTGAGATGCTCGGGGCAACGCCCGAAACGATACCTGGCAGGGACTCATATTGTAACATTATTGATAATAATTCTCATTATTGTTGTTGTGCCCTGCGGGTAATGGTAATGTTGCACAACGAGTTAATCCTATTTCCTATGCATAAGACAGCATGAACAACACCACCGCCCAAAATGCTTCCGGACGCTTAGCACGAATTTTCTCCGTCAGTGAATTTATGGATTTTGGCGAGCGCTACGGTATTGATTACCGCTTTCCGATGCTGAAGCAAAAAACGGATTTACCGCATTCCTGCGCCGTGCTGCAAGGGGAAGTTGAGGAGATGACACTTCCTTGCGGTATGTGCGTGACCCATTCCGACGTACAGGTGCTGCAACCTTATGAAACAACCTCCCGCCACAGCAGTCCCCTGTATATGCTGGTGGTACTGGAAGGGTGCGTGATACTGACGCTCAACGGGCAGGAGCATGTGGTGCGTTCCGGCATGGCATTTAGCTCCCGGCTGAGTGAACATCAAACGATGAGTGCCCGCCACCATGCTGACTGCAAACTGCGTACGTTATCGCTGGGACTGTATCCCGACGGCGCATGGCGCACAGGATTGCTCGAGTCGTTGATGCGTGAGTGGGAAAGATGCCAGACGCCAACGCTTATCTGGCAGGTTCCGGGCTTTTTGCTTAGCGGATTACAGTATGCGCAGCAGAGTACGCTCGGTAGCGTGCCCCGGCAACTGATGCTGGAAGGACTTATTTTACAGCTGTTCGGTCACGGCCTGAGCGTGTGCCAGATGGAGAGCGGTAAATATCAGCCTGCCAATGGTGAACAACAACGGCTGGAGATCGTTCGTCGTCTGCTGGAACAGACGCCGGAGAATGACTACACGCTAAACGATCTGGCCCAGCGAGCGGCGATGAGTCCCAGCAGTTTGCGCAGTAAATTTCGGGCAGCCTACGGCTGTTCGGTTTTTGACTATTTGCGCGATTGTCGTCTGGAACGTGCGCGCGGCTATTTGCTGGAAGGGTACAGCGTTCAGCAGGCGGCATGGATGTCGGGTTATCAGCACGCCACTAACTTTTCTACCGCCTTTCGTCGTCGCTATGGTTTTCCGCCTGGCGATGTACTCAAACTTTGCTAATCCATTTTTCTGCTTTGTGCGAAGTCGAGACTAACATTTTGGCACTGCGCATACGCAACCTGGCATCCGGCATAGCTATCTTCGCCACCAAAAAGGTAATAATTCTTATTTACAATTAGAAATGCCTTTGGAGATGTTCATGTTCGCTAAGACTCGATTGGCGCTGTTGGTGGGATGGGTAACCGGCAGCGTGGCTTTTCCTCTGCTGGCGCAGGAAACAACAAAAAACGATACGGTGGTTGTCACCTCGCAGATGCAAAGTGGTGCAACCAAGCTTGCCACGCCGGATATTGAAACCCCGCAGTCGGTGTCTATCATCACCCGCGAACAGTTTGAAGAGCAAGGGGCAACCAGTGTGCGTCAGGCTGTGAGCTATACACCAGGGGTGTACAGCAACCAGATTGGCGCTTCGAACCGTTTTGACTACATTGTGCTGCGCGGTTTCTCTGATGGTAGCCTCGACAACGTCTATCTCGATGGCCTGAAAATGATGGGCGATACCAACTCTCACAGCTCGTTGGTCGTCGATCCTTGGTTCCTTGAAAACATCGAAGTGGTTCGTGGTCCGGCATCCGTGCTGTATGGCCGCTCCTCTCCGGGCGGTATTGTTGCGCTGACATCACGTAAACCCTCGTTTGACCCTGGCGGGGAAGTGAAGTTATTTGCCGGGAACAACAATCAGCGCGGCGCAGCCTTTGATGTGACTGGCGCTCTGGATGATAACGATCGTGTGGCAGCGCGTCTGAGCGGAATGACGCGCTACGCGGACTCGCAGTTTGGTCCATTGAAAGAAGAACGCTATGCGCTGATGCCAAGCCTGACATGGAGGATCACCGACCAGACACGCCTCGACCTGATGGCCTATCTGCATCGTGATCCGGAAGGTGGCAGCCACTCAGGTTTGCCTTATGATGGCACCGTGGTTCCCCACTATGGTCAGAAGATCTCTAACACTTTCTTCGAAGGTGAAGATGATTACGACAAATACGATCGCCGCGAAAACATGGTGGGTTACAACATTGAACACATGTTTGACAACGGTTGGTCGGTGCGGCAAAAGCTGCGTTATTTACATACCGATGTCGAACTGAACCAGGTTTATGCGGCAGGCTGGCTGAATGAGACTGAACTCAATCGCGGCTATTCTGGATCCGATGAGAAAATGTCGGCAATTACGCTGGATAACCAGCTTGATGGTAGTTTTGATACCTGGCAGGTGAACCACCGTCTGCTGGTGGGGAGCGACTATCAGGATCGCAGCAATAATACCACTGGCTACTACGGCGCATTCCCGCCAATAGATGCCTTTAATCCGGTGTATGGGGCGAAGCCGGATTACATCAGTATGTATGCGCGTGAAAAACACAAACTGCGCCAGACGGGCTATTATCTGCAGGATCAGATGTCCTGGGATCGCTGGCGTATTACTCTGGGCGGTCGTTACGATCAGGTCAGTGTGTCAAATATTGATAAGATCAACGACTCGCGTAGCGATCTGGATAAAAACAACTTCAGCACCCGCGCCGCTCTGCTCTATCTGTTTGATAACGGTTTAGCCCCATACGTGAGCTACTCTACCGCCTTCACGCCGACCAGTTTTGCTGATGAAAACGGTAACCTGCTGGAGCCAATGAAGGGCAAACAGTGGGAAGCCGGGTTGAAATATGAACCAGAAGGGCTGAACAGCCAGTTTAGTGCGTCGGTTTTCCGCATCAATCAGACCAATATCGCCACCAAAGAAGAGCCGACCGATCCGTACCGTTCAATTGGGGAAATTGAATCCGAGGGTGTGGAGCTGGAGGCGATTAGTCAGCTAACAGATAACTTCCGTTTGCAGGCGGCGTATACCTACACCGATATTCGCTATAAGAAAAGCAGTCCGGAAGAGCAAGGTAAGCGCGCTGTTTATGCGCCGCGTAATCAGGCCAGTAGCTGGCTGAGTTACGATGTGAAAAGCGGCCCGCTGGATGGTCTGACGCTGGGTTCTGGCGTGCGTTATGTCAATGGCATTACCAGCGATCGTCTGAATACCCACACTCTACCTTCATACACACTGGTGGATATGGCGATTGGCTACGACTTAACGCATATCGGCCTGAAAGGGGTGAGCGCGCAGCTCAACGTCAATAACCTGACCGATAAACGTTACGTTGCGGCCTGTAACTCACTGTCTTACTGCTACTTTGGTGCTGAACGTAGTATTGTCGGCAGCGTGTCCTGGAAGTTCTGATAGCATAAATGGCCCGGCGTGAGTCTCGCCGGGCAATCCAGGGATCAGCGAGATTACTGAGTAAAGCCGTTATCGATACAAATCTGGGCGTTGGTTCTCAGGGTAAAGGAGAGCTTATTGGGATACTGGCTGTAATAGTTATGTTCTTCTTCCAGCCCCTTCGCCTGGGCCAGGCGTACCGTTTCCAGTGAGCAGGTACGATAAATCAGATCTTTTTTCATGATTGCTTGTTGTTCCAGCTGCTTATTTGCGGGCAGCGCCAGCCAGATTTCTGACAGAGAGTAATCAAACACCACCCGATTGCCTTTAGCCTGAATATTTTCAACCGTAATAGAGTCGTCAACTTTCAGCCTCGGCTGTCCACGCATCTTTTTCTTCTCTTCAGCTGCGGCATATTGGGTTAACGCATCGATATCCATCCCGGCTATTTTTTGCTTATAGATTTCAACATAAGTGGCAGGTTGCTGATAATGGCTAGCGTAGGCGTTTCTTAATTCCCCGTCACTCATCGTACAGCCAGCAAGAAAAACAGGTAATACCAGCGTCAGTTTTATTTTAGTCACGATTTTATTCCCGAACATTATTGTGGTCCCTTATTGCCTGTAATGAAATAAAAATTGGGTTATTACAGTTGATATTTAAGGTTGTATAAACAGGGCGACGGGGGCACAAGTTCATTAGTCTTAAAGTGGCATGATAAACAGAAAACCCTGCCAGAATTAGCAGGGTTTTTGTATGGTATGGGAGCGGGTGTGGTGGTGCAGATTATTAGTGCCCAATCATCCTGGCTTTGGGTATCAGTTGGAAATACATATGATCAGGAATTGGCGTGTCCCAGACCTTCGCATAGACCGCAAAACCGATAGCTGAGAAGAGGATACTCAGTACCAGCATTGCCATGACTACACCGGAAAGCGCAGTTTGACGCCACAAGGGTTTACTGTTTTCTTGCGAGCCTGGCGGCGTTTTTAGTGAAAATGTAAGCGTTGAAGCCACCGGGCAGGATTCTACGCAGGTCATACAACCGGTACATTCAACGGTTCTGACCTGAATCAAACGATCGACAGGAATCGCTGACGGGCAGTTTTTCGCGCATTTTCCGCAGTCTATACAACTGTCTGCATTACGTCGTATTTTAAACGGAGAAAGCAGGGAGAAGAGGCCGAGCACTGCGCCATAGGGGCACAGATAACGGCACCAGGCATTGCGGATAAATAAACTCATGACGCTGATAACGATCACGAAGATGAGCGTAGCTCTGCCGATATTGCGGAAGAAATCGAGCATCTTAACGTCGATGATCATTCCATAAGCTGACATCAGGAAGTACTGAATACCTTGTGCGGGCATTGACAGGGCGATATAAAGGAAAAAACTCAACAGCAGATATTTCAGACCGAGCAGCGGGATATCCAGCCAGCGTGGTAACCTGAAATGGCGTCCAAATAGCTTTTTCCCTACATTGCCAATCAGTTCTGAAAGCGTACCCACCGGGCATAGCCACGAGCAGAATGATTTTTTTAACAACAGGCTTATCAGGATAAATGCCACTAACAGCAACATTGAGGCTGCATGAACAGGCGGAAGATAACCGGTCTCCAGGGTGTATCTGATATTCATCAACCCTGCGATGGGGAGCCATCCCTCAATGCCGCCAGGTCTTGGAATATAAACGCTGGTGCCGGCGGTTTCGAAATAGCGGACCCAATAATAGAACGTTACGCCAATGTAGATATTGATGGACAGCAGGAGAAACTGGGTGGCTTTTCTCCAGGTGGTGGCATTGCGCCAGTCATTCCACGGTAGTTTTCCTCCGGTCGTGCCGGGGCGGCGCTGCCAGCGAGTTCTCTTTTTCCCGTTCATGGTGTTGTATTATCCCTCTTTATTTCCTCCACACAGGAGGATGCATCACTGGGATATGCTAACGCCAGATAGATATAGTGTATTTGATTTGCATCTTATTAAGTGACTGTTATTTTTATAGCGTTAAAATGCCTTCATAAAAATAACAGCCGATAGTTATCGCAGGTCAAATAAATACCTCGTTCGAGGTATTTATTATTTGGCACTTACTTTAGCTGGATGCCTGGGGTCATTCCTGATAAGTCTCTACGCGATTACGTCCATTACTTTTCGCCAGGTAGAGTGCACGATCGGCTTTATCAACCAGTTGCTTGTAGTCCGGATGATAGTCATATTCGGCGATACCAATACTGACGGTAATAGAGAACGACTCAGCGGCAGAGGCCACCATCCGTAGCTCAGCGATTTTCTTACGCAGGGTTTCCAGAATAATATTCGCCTGTGAAATATCCGACTCAACCAGCAGGATCATAAATTCTTCGCCACCGTAGCGGAAAACATAATCGCTGCTGCGGATACGTTCATAAATGATGGCCGCTACGTTCTTCAGCGTGATATCACCGGTGTTATGCCCATAGCGATCGTTGATTTGCTTGAAGTAGTCGATATCCAGCATTGCCAGAGTAAAAGGCTTACGCGAATGTAATGCCAGCGAGATTTCACGGCGCATGATGGTCGGAATAAAGCGACGGTTAAGCAACTGAGTCAGCGAGTCTTTACCATTTTCCTGTTTGACCAGCGCTTCAAACATGGAGGCGAGAAGGAAATGCATTTTTGCAGAAAGCTGTCGAACATCCTGTAGAAGACTCATCCGTTGGGCTTCTGTCGGCTGCTGATTCGACAATGTCTGCGTCAGGCGATCGTCGATTTCTACGATCAGCGACTCCATCTCAGCCAGCAGATTGCTGTTGCCAAGAATGTGTTTTCCCTTATGCGAAAACCACATGCCAAAATCAGAGTTCGACAGAAAAACTATCTCCGCGGAGGGCAACCCCGTGGCTATATTGTAGATAAACTGGTTTTCCCAGTCGGTAAATGAACGGATTTGCCGCTCGCGCTCTACGTTGACATCATCGTAAATTGTCTGCAGGCGATACTGCTCCTGCGTATGCATCGAGTTTTGATAACTTGGGGAGTAGGAGACCGTCATGGCCTCCAGAGCGGTATCCATTGCCAGGCTGCTGAAACAGATGGCATCGCTTAACAGGCCGGGTGGGTAGTTTGCTTTCTTTTTAAGTACCCGATACAGCTCATCTTTCAGCTTACGTGCGCCGCGATTAACCAGATCGATTGGTAGGCCAATTCGCGCATGGACCACGCCAATATTGCGTTGTTTCGCCAGCAACTGTGAAATATCTTCCTGCGCACTGCCGAGTACGCTGCGAAGCCAGTCAAACATACTGCCGCTGAGGCGGGTGCTGACCTGTTCGGTATTAAGGAATAACGCGCTCTCAGCATGGGAGAGCATGTAGTCATAAAAAACAGTTACTAAATGGCGGATCTCCTGATCGGTTAATGATGTCAGGAGCGTGTGAACTTCAGGAGGTGTCTGGCGCAACAGCGCCTGCCATTCCGAAAGGAGTAATGTGTCGTTTACCGGATCAACCTGTTCCATCTCACAGCCACTCAAAAATACGATTGAAAAATTCAGGCGGTATTACGGACAATTACGTCACGATGGTCAAGTTAAACTCTCTTAACGATGGCTAATACCTTCATAAATCAGCCTTAAAGCGAAGACGCCGATAATGGCGCCAATCACCCGACTGGCAACCCGTTGAATACGTCCGTATGCACGACGCACTGCGGGTAGAGAAAACGCCTGGCTGAGAAAAATACGCCAGATAACGGAAGAAAAGACTATTCCTGCCCACGCCATTAACCTGGCCCAGGTCGGGGTTTCTGCACTTAACGTTACTGAGAAGATACTAATAAAAAACAGCACGGTCTGTGGATTGGACAAATCCGTTAATAATCCACGACGGAAGAAAACATACCAGGGAGCGGAGAGCGGCTGCTGTAATGTGGGCATTTGTGGTGTGGCCTGATGCCGTATGCTATTCCACGCAAACCACAGCAAATAGGCGCCACCGATAATTTTTATCAGCGAAAATATCTCTTCACACTGGGTGATAAGCGTCGCCATCCCAAAGAGTCCCAGACCGGAATAGAAGGCATCGCCTAATGCAACGCCCAGTCCTGTCATTACGCCTGCTCGCCGCCCTGATGCCAGGCTGGTTTGCACCACCACGAACAGATTCGCGCCGGGGTTAAAAAAGGTTAAAACAAATAAACTGACGGTTAGTACGACGGCGTGTAGAGGTTCCATAAACAGCGCTTCCATCTGTGAAAAAATTGGCGTTTTACCTTCAATCGTAATTGAGGTCGTTCTGAATTAACCCATACTATAGTTTTAGTGTAAGCATGATTCTGAGTATGTACTCACACTGTTTTATGAAACGCCGCCGATGTTGCAAACGGGCGTCTGGGGTGTTTTCAATAGACCGGGCGGGGTGGCGCACGCAGCGCTACAGGAATCTCTGCCGCCATTGTTTTGCAAAATATCTTTATATTTCTGTTAGCTCTGGATTTTTTATTCGGGCTGAACTACTTATTAATCATCCTTGACTCGCACGATGGATGCTCAGGGGTCGATAATGGCGTAAAACAAAACCTGGAGTTTTTATATGAAAACTGGATATAAGTTATTAATTGGTGCGTTAGCTTTTGTCGTGACCAACGTGTATGCAGCAGAATTTATGACAAAGGTTGAGTTTGAAAAGGTTGAGTCGCAATATACAAAAATTGGTGATATCTCAACAAGTAATGAAGTTTCCGTTGCAGATGCCAAAGAAGAACTTCTGAAGAAAGCAGAAGAGAAAGGTGCTGACGTTGTGGTATTAACATCCGGTCAAACGGATAATAAAATCCATGGCACTGCCAATATTTACAAGAAAAAATAATGCGCTGTATTGAAAGATAAAATACCCGCCAGTCCTTGTACTGGTGGGTTATTCTTTTAGCCTGCGCCAGAATGTGGTTCTGCTGATACCGAGATATCGTGCTGCCGCTGTTTTATCGCCATTGAATTGTGCCAGTACCTGCTGTGGCGTCAGCGATGGTGACATCTGGGGTATTTCGGCGACATTGGTCAGTTCCGGCATTAACTGCTGTAAGAAATGGACGTTCAGCTCCGGCTGTGGATCCTCACTTAAAAATAGCGCCAGACGCTCCATCATATTGCGCAGTTCACGAATATTCCCCGGCCAGCCATAATTCAGCAGAGTATGCTGACTCAGACTCAATCCCTTGCGCACTGTCTCTGAAAACGGCACATCTAATTCCGCCAATGACTGTTTTAAAAATCCTTCTGCCAGCGGCAAAATATCGGGCAGACGCTCGCGCAGCGGCGGCAACTGCAGACGCAGAATACTCAGGCGATAAAACAGATCGGTACGAAACTTTCCCTGTTTCATCTCCTGCTCAAGATGACAATGCGTGGCGCTAATCACCCGCACATCCACCGGGATTGGCTGATGTCCGCCCACCCGCGTAACCTCTTTTTCTTCCAGCACGCGCAGTAGTCGGGTTTGTAGCGGCAGCGGCATCTCGCCAATCTCATCGAGAAACAGCGTTCCACCGTGGGCGATTTCAAACAGACCCGCGCGTCCTCCCCGGCGCGAGCCGGTAAATGCGCCATCCTCATAGCCGAACAGCTCAGCTTCCAGCAATGATTCGGTGATGGCCCCGCAGTTGACGGCGACAAACGGCGGTGAGGGCTTCCCGCGTCGATTCTCCTGGCGGGTGAAATATTCACGATGAATGGCCTGCGCCGCCAGCTCTTTACCGGTTCCGGTTTCGCCCTGAATCAATACCGGCGCGCGGGAGCGGGCGTACAGCATAATCGTATGCCGCATCTGTTCCATCTGCGCAGAGTGACCGCGCATGTCCACCAAGGCATAGCGGGTACGCAGCGTCTCACCAGAAGCATACTGGCCGTTTCGCCGTAGCGTCATACGGGTCATATCCAGCGCATCGCTGAAGGCCTGGCGCACGGTGGATGCCGAATAGATAAAGATGCCGGTCATACCGGCTTCTTCCGCCAGATCGGTAATCAGTCCCGCGCCGACCACCGCTTGTGTACCGCAGGCTTTCAGCTCATTGATTTGTCCACGGGCATCCTCTTCAGTGATATAGCTGCGCTGTTCAAGCTGTAAATTGAATGTTTTTTGAAAGGCCATCAGCGCGGGGATGGTTTCCTGATAGGTGATGACGCCAATCGACGAAGTGAGTTTTCCCGCTTTCGCCAGCGCCTGTAACACATCAAATCCGCTGGGTTTAATCAGGATCACCGGAATGGACAAGCGGCTCTTCAAATAGGCACCGTTGGAGCCTGCGGCGATGATGGCATCGCAACGCTCAGTGGCCAGCTTTTTACGGATCCAGGTCACTGCCTTTTCAAAACCAAGCTGAATAGGGGTGATAGTCGCCAGGTGATCAAACTCGAGGCTAATGTCGCGGAACAGTTCGAACAGACGCGTGACGGAGACCGTCCAGATAACCGGTTTGTCGTCGTTCACCCGTGGAGGAAGATGTGTATCAGCCATAGCTAACCCAAAAAGTCAGGAACCGAATATTGGGTTTAGTTGTGTTTCATAAATGTTGCAATGAAACACTTAAACCAGTTTCATGAAACGATAGCTGACACGCTTTTGTGCAACAAAGATATAAAGATTGAGTTTAATTTATTGTTTTTAAAAACAAAAACAGAAAATGAATAAAAATTAAGGTCTTTGGCATACCCCTTGCTTTAGTTAATCAACGAACGATAACAAGTTGATAACAAGAGGATGGGATATGTCTCTACACTCCCCAGGGCTGGCGTTTCGTGCCGCGCTCACCAAAGAAAATCCATTACAAATCGTTGGCACCATTAACGCCAATCACGCGCTGTTGGCCCAGCGTGCCGGGTATCAGGCGATTTATCTGTCGGGTGGTGGTGTCGCTGCCGGATCGCTGGGCTTGCCGGATCTCGGCATCTCCACTCTGGATGATGTTCTGACTGATATTCGCCGTATTACCGATGTCTGCCCGTTGCCGCTGCTGGTGGATGCAGATATTGGTTTCGGATCCTCGGCATTTAACGTGGCGCGTACTGTGAAATCAATGATCAAAGCCGGCGCCGCTGCGCTGCATATTGAAGATCAGATCGGCGCTAAGCGCTGCGGTCATCGTCCGAATAAAGCGATCGTCTCCAAAGAAGAGATGGTTGATCGTATTCGCGCTGCAGTGGATGCGCGCACCGATCCGAACTTTGTGATCATGGCGCGTACCGATGCGCTGGCGGTGGAAGGGTTGGAAGCGGCAATCGATCGTGCGCGGGCGTATGTCGAAGCGGGTGCTGACATGCTGTTCCCGGAGGCCATCACCGAGCTTTCTATGTACCGCCAGTTTGCTGATGCGGTGCAGGTACCGATCCTCGCCAACATTACCGAATTTGGCGCCACGCCGCTGTTCACCACCGATGAATTGCGTAGCGCTAACGTCGCAATGGCGCTCTATCCGCTGTCTGCTTTCCGTGCCATGAACCGCGCTGCAGAAAGGGTTTACAACGTGCTGCGCCAGGAAGGCACGCAAAAGAGCGTGATCGACATTATGCAGACGCGTAACGAGCTGTACGAAAGCATCAATTATTACCAGTACGAGGAGAAGCTCGACGCCCTGAATCTCAAGTAGGCCTGATAAGGCGCAGCCGCCATCCGGCACTGCCGGATGGCACTACGTTTATCCGGTCTACGGCGTACACCCTCAATACCCTACACATTAAAATAATGACGAGGACAACATGAGCGACACAACGATCCTGCAAAATAATACCAATGTCATTAAGCCTAAAAAATCAGTCGCGCTGTCAGGCGTGCCAGCCGGAAATACCGCCCTGTGTACCGTCGGTAAAAGCGGTAACGATTTACACTATCGTGGCTACGATATTCTCGACCTGGCGCAACAGTGCGAATTTGAAGAAGTTGCACATCTGCTGATCCACGGAAAATTACCCAACCGTGATGAACTCAATGCCTATAAAAGCAAATTAAAAGCGCTGCGCGGTTTACCGGCTAACGTACGTACCGTGCTGGAAGCGCTGCCCGCAGCATCGCACCCTATGGATGTGATGCGCACCGGTGTCTCCGCGTTAGGCTGCACGCTACCTGAAAAAGAGGGGCATACCGTTTCTGGCGCACGTGATATTGCCGACAAGCTGCTGGCCTCGCTCAGTTCGATCCTGCTTTACTGGTATCACTACAGCCACAACGGTGAGCGGATCCAGCCCGAAACCGACGATGATTCTATTGGCGGTCACTTCCTGCATTTGCTGCATGGCGAAAAGCCGTCGCAAAGCTGGGAAAAAGCGATGCACATCTCGCTGGTGCTTTACGCCGAACACGAATTTAACGCCTCCACATTCACCAGCCGGGTGATTGCGGGTACTGGCTCCGATATGTATTCAGCGATTATCGGTGCTATTGGTGCTCTGCGTGGCCCAAAACACGGCGGTGCGAACGAAGTGTCGCTGGAGATCCAGCAGCGCTACGAAACGCCGGATGAAGCCGAAACCGATATCCGCAAGCGTATTGAAAATAAAGAAGTGGTGATTGGTTTTGGCCACCCGGTTTATACCATTGCCGATCCACGTCATCAGGTAATCAAACGCGTGGCGAAGCAGCTTTCTCAGGAAGGTGGTTCGCTGAAGATGTACAACATTGCCGATCGCCTGGAAACCGTGATGTGGGAGTCGAAAAAGATGTTCCCCAACCTCGACTGGTTCTCGGCGGTCTCCTACAACATGATGGGCGTTCCGACCGAAATGTTCACCCCATTATTTGTTATCGCCCGCGTTACCGGCTGGGCGGCACACATTATCGAACAGCGTCAGGATAATAAAATTATCCGTCCTTCTGCCAATTATACCGGCCCGGAAGATCGCGTTTTTGTCCCGATTGATCAGCGTTGCTAATTCAATTCCTCAAATTATAAAACTCAGGAACTCTTGTTATGTCTGCACAAATTTCGAATGTTCGCCCAGAATTTGACCGTGAAATCGTTGATATCGTGGATTACGTCATGAACTACGAAATCACCTCGAAAGTGGCGTATGACACTGCGCATTATTGTCTGCTTGATACCCTCGGCTGTGGCCTGGAAGCGCTGGAATATCCGGCCTGTAAAAAGTTGTTAGGGCCGGTCGTTCCGGGGACGGTAGTGCCGAACGGTGTTCGCGTACCGGGTACTCAGTTTCAGCTTGATCCGGTGCAGGCGGCATTTAACATTGGCGCGATGATCCGCTGGCTGGACTTCAACGATACCTGGCTGGCCGCTGAATGGGGTCATCCTTCCGATAACCTCGGCGGTATCCTGGCGACGGCAGACTGGCTGTCTCGCAATGCGGTGGCTGTTGGAAAAGCGCCGTTAACCATGAAAAAAGTGCTGACCGGGATGATCAAAGCCCATGAAATTCAGGGCTGCATCGCGCTGGAAAACTCCTTTAACCGCGTCGGGCTGGATCACGTTCTGTTGGTTAAAGTCGCGTCGACCGCTGTGGTGGCCGAGATGCTGGGGCTGACTCGTGACGAGATCCTCAATGCGGTATCACTGGCGTGGGTCGACGGGCAGTCGCTGCGTACCTACCGCCACGCTCCGAATACCGGCACGCGTAAATCCTGGGCGGCAGGCGATGCGACTTCCCGCGCGGTACGTCTGGCGCTGATGGCGAAGACCGGTGAGATGGGCTATCCGTCGGCGCTGACGGCAAAAACCTGGGGCTTTTATGACGTTTCTTTCAAAGGGGAGTCGTTCCGCTTCCAGCGTCCATACGGCTCGTACGTGATGGAAAACGTGTTGTTTAAAATTTCCTTCCCGGCAGAGTTCCACTCACAGACTGCGGTAGAAGCGGCGATGACCCTTTATGAGAAGTTGCAGGCGGCAGGGAAAACCGCTGCGGATATCGAAAAAGTGACGATTCGTACTCACGAAGCCTGTATTCGTATCATCGATAAAAAAGGCCCACTAAATAACCCGGCGGATCGCGACCATTGCATTCAGTACATGGTGGCGATCCCTCTGCTGTTTGGACGTTTGACGGCAGCAGATTATGAAGACGGTGTGGCGCAGGATAAACGCATTGATGCCCTGCGCGAGAAGATCAACTGCTTCGAAGATCCTGCCTTTACCGCTGATTATCACGACCCGGAAAAACGCGCTATCGCTAACGCCATCACTCTCGAGTTTACCGACGGTTCACGTTTCGAAGAGGTGGTGGTGGAGTACCCAATTGGCCACGCGCGTCGTCGTCATGACGGTATGCCAAAGCTGGTCGAAAAATTCAAAATCAACCTGGCGCGTCAGTTCCCAACTCGCCAGCAGCAGCGCATCCTGGATGTCTCCCTGGACAGAACACGCCTGGAGCAGATGCCGGTCAATGAGTATATGGATCTTTTCATTATTTAAACCTGCGTGCGGCAAGGCGTAAGTTCAACAGGAGAGCGTTATGTCTTATAGCGATTTTTATCAGCGTTCGATTACCCAACCAGAGTCGTTCTGGGCCGAGCAGGCTCAGCGTATTGACTGGCAGCAGCCGTTTACCCAAGTGCTGGATCACAACCATCCGCCGTTTGCCCGCTGGTTTTGCGGCGGGACGACGAATTTGTGCCATAACGCCATCGACCGTTGGCTGGATAAGCAACCTGATGCGCTGGCGCTGATTGCCGTTTCATCGGAAACCGAAGAAGAACGCACGTTTACCTTTAGCCAGTTGTATGACGAAGTTAACGTAACAGCAGCGATGCTATTGTCGCTGGGCGTTCAACGTGGCGATCGGGTGCTGGTCTATATGCCAATGATTGCCGAGGCGCACATTACGCTACTGGCCTGTGCACGTATTGGGGCGATCCATTCGGTTGTGTTCGGTGGATTCGCTTCACATAGCGTGGCGGCGCGGATCGACGATGCCCGACCAACGGTTATCGTATCAGCAGATGCCGGAGCGCGTGGTGGCAAAATACTGCCGTATAAAACGTTGCTCGACGATGCGATCAATCAGGCGCAGCACCAGCCACGCCATGTGATTTTGGTCGATCGCGGTCTGGCGAAAATGGCGCAGGTGGCGGGGCGTGACCTCGATTTTGCCACGCTGCGTCAGCAGCATCTCGGGGCGCGTGTGCCGGTAACCTGGCTGGAGTCGAACGAAACATCCTGCATTCTCTACACCTCCGGCACGACCGGCAAACCGAAAGGCGTACAGCGTGATGTCGGCGGCTACGCGGTGGCGCTGGCGACCTCAATGGACACCATTTTTGGCGGCAAAGCTGGTGGCGTCTTTTTCTGTGCCTCGGATATCGGCTGGGTGGTTGGACACTCCTACATCGTGTACGCCCCGTTGCTGGCGGGGATGGCGACTATTGTCTACGAAGGGTTACCAACGTATCCGGACTGCGGGGTATGGTGGAAAATCGTCGAGAAATATCAGGTCAGCCGGATGTTCTCGGCGCCGACCGCTATCCGCGTGCTGAAGAAATTCCCGACTGCGCAGATCCGCAACCACGATCTCTCCTCGCTGGAGGTGCTGTATCTGGCGGGTGAGCCGCTGGATGAACCGACCGCGAGCTGGGTAACGGAAACGCTGGGCGTACCGGTTATCGATAACTACTGGCAGACCGAATCCGGCTGGCCGATCATGGCGATTGCTCGTGGACTGGATGACCGGCCTTCGCGTCTGGGTAGTCCTGGCGTGCCGATGTATGGCTACAACGTACAGTTGCTGAATGAAGTGACCGGTGAACCCTGTGAGGCAAATGAGAAGGGAATGCTGGTGATTGAAGGGCCTCTGCCGCCGGGGTGTATTCAAACTATCTGGGGCGATGACACGCGCTTTGTGAATACCTACTGGTCGCTGTTTTCTCGTCAGGTGTACGCCACGTTTGACTGGGGGATCCGCGATGCCGATGGTTATTACTTTATTCTTGGCCGGACGGATGATGTGATTAACGTTGCCGGACATCGACTTGGCACGCGCGAGATCGAAGAGAGTATTTCCAGCTATCCGAACGTTGCGGAAGTGGCGGTAGTGGGCGTAAAAGATGCGTTGAAAGGGCAGGTGGCTGTGGCATTTGTTATTCCGAAGCAGAGCGACAGTCTGGAAGATCGCGATATCGCGCATTCAGAAGAGAAGGCGATTATGGCGCTGGTGGACAGTCAGATTGGTAACTTTGGTCGCCCGGCACATGTCTGGTTTGTTTCTCAACTCCCCAAAACTCGCTCCGGAAAAATGCTGCGGCGAACGATCCAGGCGATCTGTGAAGGTCGCGATCCCGGCGATCTGACCACCATTGACGATCCCGCGTCGTTACAGCAAATCCGTCAGGTAATTGAAGAATAACCTGGCATCTTAACCGTAGGCCGGATAAGTCGCATCAGCGATGCATCCGGCACTACATCTTAATTCGCCTTCTTATACGGTCCGTGATCGCTATCAAATGGCGCATATACAGTGTCCGCCACAAAAGATAACGGCACATCAACAAATAACAACGCTAAATCGAAATAGTTATAATCGTAAGCACCCGGGTTTTTTATTTTATCAATGTCGTGATGCATACCCACGTAATATGTATTTGACTCTTTACCTTCCGTGCGTGCATTAATGCTGCCACATCCCGAAAGTAATGTGCTGATAAATAGCGCTATTACCGCAACTGTCTTTCTGCTCATGCTCTGACCTGGCTTACCGCCTTGTTTTACCATAACAGTAGAAAAGCGGCTTTTTGTCCGCAAAACTTAAGCTGTCAGGTAAGTGATAAGAGGGAGTGACAATCTGTCAGGAACAGAGTTGAATGCTGCGAAGCTGTGGCCCGTAAAGGCGCAGCCAATACCCTGGCGACTTGAAGTATGACGGGTATAAGTCTGCCCCTTGACGTTTATTGGATAGTAATCTGTTTAAATAGACAGCTCCGTTTTGTAGTCTTTGTAATAATATTGCTTGTCTCTGTCGCTGATTTCTCGGATGACCCGACAGGGAACGCCAGCCGCAACGACATTGGGGGGGATGTCTTTAGTCACGACACTACCCGCACCGATGACCGTGTTCTCGCCAATCGTAATTCCGGGATTGATAACAACATTACTGCCAATCCAGACATTATTGCCGATCGTTACCGGAAAAGAATACATCTCGCCAAACTTTCTCAGCTCATGATGAACAGGATGCCCGGTTACAGAGATCGTGACGTTGGGTGCAATTAAAACGTTATCGCCTATGGTAACCGTGTAATCATCTACAATGGTGAAGTTAAAATTGGCATAGAAGTTTTTACCAATGTGAATATTGCTACCGTAAGAAAAATAAATGGGGGGCTCTATCCACGCATGTTCTCCCACGGTGCCAAACATTTCATGAATCAGTTTCTCTCTCTTTTCAACTTCTGATGGACGAGTGTGATTAAATTCATACATTAACTCTTTTCCGCGCAATCTCTCTTGCGGTAACCCTTCACACATATCGGTAAACAGCTTTCCTGCTTTTATTCTGTCTCTCATGGCGGTGCTCATTAATGCGACTCCATCCTTGTATGTTAAATTCAGACCTGTCTGTCCATTTGCGTGACATAACGAGAGAATGGTTTTGCGCCGCTAAGCGTAAAGACTGAAATCAGCGTGAAGCTCAGGGCGATGATTCCCAGTACCAGATAAGCTCCCTTAAAACCGATACTTTCGTACATATTACCGGCCAGTATGGACATGAAAATCATTGCCAGCTGTTTGAAGAAACAGAAGCACACCAGATAAATAGTGGCGGAGAAACGAACTTCAAACTGGCTGGTGATGTATTTGAAGCAGCCGACGATCAAGAAGGGGATTTCAAACATATGAAGCGTTTTGAGGATAACAACTTCCAGCGCGGAGGTGGCAAACGCGGAACCGATAATCCTCACTGACATAATAGTGCCTGCCAGCAACAGGGCGTTTTTCCCACCGATGCGATTCACAATTAGCGGGGCAAAAAACATGATGGAAGCGTTGAGTAGCTCTCCCATGGTGGTGACGTAGCCAAATACGCGAGTACCTTGTTCACCAGTGGCAAAGAATGAGGTGAAAAAATTGGCGAACTGCTGGTCGAACACATCGTAAGTGCAGGAAACACCGACGACATACAGTGAAAGGAACCATAGTTTAGGTTGTTTAAATAACTCCAGTGCCAGTTTCAGGCTGAAAGCTGAATGATTGGCGCCGACTGCGTCCGCAACCTTTGCAGAAGAAGGCACTTCCGCTTTCGAAAAGAACAGCAGTATTGCCAGAATTATCGCGCAACCCGATCCCAACCAGAAGACAAACTGGTTGTTAATAGTAAACATAATCCCGGCAATTGAGGCGCACAATGCCCAGCCCACGCAACCAAACATACGTGCGCGGCCAAATTCAAAATGACTTCGGCGACTCGCTTTTTCAATATAGGCTTCGATTGCCGGAGCCCCTGCGTTGTAAATAAAACCCAGGTAAATTCCCCCGACAATAGAGCCGAGTAAAATATTAAACTGCAGTAGTGGACCAAAAACGTAAATAAAGAACGGGGCAAACATTACCAGCATCCCGGTAATGATCCATAGCAGGTGTTTTCGCAGTCCGAGTTTATCGGAGAGCAGACCAAAAATGGGCTGAAAAAGCAGTGAGAATAAAGAGATGCAGGCGAAGATGACGCCGGTATCCCCTTTGCTGATATGGTTTATATCGTGTAACCAGATAGGGAAAAATGGGAAATAAGCCCCCATAATAAAAAAGTAAAAGAAGAAGAAAAAACCGAACATCCAAAAGTTAGTGTTTTTTAAATAATACATAATGGATTTCCTTACGCAAAATAATGGCAGGTCGCAACCTGCCCAATTATTTATTATTTTTAGCGCCAGTTGACCTGGTAGTGATAGTGTCCGGCACTCAGTTGATATTCCGGCGAAACGGAAGGACTCCATGAGTCATCCCCGCCGACGCCCATATGGAAACCATCAATATTGAGCCAGGTCCCCGCCTCTGGTTGCAGCAGATGGCGATGGCTGGTTTCCATCAGTTGTTTCTGACTGTAGCGACTGATGTTGAACTGGAAATCACCGCGCCACTGATGAGCACCGTAGCGCAATTCGCGCGTTCCACAGCGCAGGCCGTTTTCACTCGGAAAAACGTAAGGGGTATACATCTCATCCAGCGAAAGATCCCACTTGCCAAAACAGGCCGCGCTCAGGCGATCCGGGTAGTTCTCGTGGGGACCGAGACCTGTCCAGTTTACCCGCTCAGCGACCAACGCAAGCTGACAGCTAAGACCAATCCTCGCCGGATGCGGTGTTCCGCTGGCGACATCGACATCTATTGTCATTTGCATCTCGCCGTGTCCGTCAATACGGTAGGATTTACGGCTGATAAACAGTGTGTTACCAAGGTACTGCCAGGCATGTACGGTGGTAATCAGTACGCTGCTGGACAGTGTTTCGGCTTCACAAACCAGTAGCTTTGGCTCTGTGTGATAGTGACCTGCCGCCTTCCAGCGTTCGACCCAGGCGTTGGGATCGATACGGGTGACTTCACTGACACCAATGTCGTTATCCAGCGGTGCGCGGATGAACTGATCGATTAACGGGGTTAATAACTGCGGCGTATCATCCATCCAGTATTGTGTTAGCAGACCTGACTGACGGGAGAATTCCCAGCGTTTGTTATTGACTGCCGCTGTAAATGCGCCCTCGCTGACGGTCAGCTCTGGCGTTGCACTGGCATGCGATGGAAGCGTCAGACTGAATTTTTCTTCCAGTTTCCACTGATACCAGGCACTGATATGTCCAGCTTCTGACCACCCGGTCGCCTGGGGCTGAGCAACGTGCACCGTCAGCCACAGCTGGCCCGCAGTTTCAGGCATCGGGATTTCCGGCAGGGTGATTATCTGGTTGCCCTGCGGAGCGATATCCAATGCCTGCTCTCCGCTGGCCAGTGGATTACCGTCCTGAGCGATAGACCAGTGCAAAACTTCGTTATCGCTGCGACGGAACAAATATTCACTGGTGACCTCAATCTTCCATTGCGCGCCAGGGAGCAACGTGAACTGGAAAAATTGCTGCGCGTGTTTAGCCTCGTACAGTGATGGATGCGGTGTGCGATCGGCAAACACCAGACCGTTCATACAGAACTGACGATCGTTCGGCGTGTCGCCAAAGTCACCGCCGTAGGCAGACCAGGGCTTACCTTCGTCATCGTATCTGATGAGCGACTGATCCACCCAGTCCCAGACGAAACCGCCCTGTAAGCGAGGGTACTGGCGAAACGCCTGCCAGTATTTAGCGTAACCGCCGAGGCTGTTGCCCATCGCATGGGCGTATTCGCAAAGGATTAACGGGCGCTGCTCACCGGGCATCGACAGCCATTTTTTGATTGACCATTTTGGCACAGCCGGGAAAGGCTGATCCTGGTCGACGCGGGCATACATTGGGCAGATGATGTCTGTTGCTGCGGTATCCGCGCCCCCGCCTTCGTACTGCACCGGGCGGGACGGGTCTTCTGATTTAAGCCAGCGGTAGAGGGCATCGTGGTTCATGCCGTGACCGGATTCATTTCCCAGCGACCAGATAATAATACTGGGGTGGTTGCGATCGCGCTGCACCATACGCGTGACGCGCTGACTCATGGCTGGCAGCCAGTCTGGATTGTCGGTCAGGCGATTCATCGGCACCATGCCGTGGGTTTCGATATTGGCTTCATCCACTACGTACAGCCCGTAGCGATCGCACAGGGTGTACCACAGCGGATGATTCGGATAATGGGAGCAGCGTACGGCATTGAAGTTGTTCTGCTTCATCAGGATGATGTCCTGCAGCATCGTCGCTTCGTCCATCACCTGACCGTTTTTCGGGTGATGTTCATGCCGGTTGGTTCCGCGAATCAATAGTGGCTTGCCGTTTAACAGGAGCAGACCATTTTCAATGCTCACCTGACGAAAGCCGACATCGCAGGCTTCTGCTTCAATCAGTGTGCCGTTGGCTGTATGTAACTGTACAACAGCGCGGTACAGATTGGGTGTCTCTGCGCTCCACAGCGCCGGGTTTTCAACATTCAGACGCAGCGAAGTGCGATCGTTGTAAGCCCCGCGCTCATCAATGATCTCGCTGCCTAACAGGGCGGTGGTATCGCTGATCAGTGTTTCACCATCCCACAATTGTAGGGTGACGCGTAAATCTTCGCTCTCGTTGCCCGCCACCCTGACTTCCGCTTCCAGCACTGCGCGACTGAAGTCATCGTTAAAGCGGGTGTTGACACGCAGATCGCGGATTTGCGTCGTGGGTTTGTGCAGCAGAGAAACGTCGCGGAAAATACCGCTCATACGCCACATGTCCTGGTCTTCCAGATAGCTACCATCGCTCCAGCGTAGCACCATCACCGCCAGACGGTTTTCACCGCGAGTCAGGAAATTGCTGAGATCAAATTCGGAAGGCAGACGACTGTCCTGACCGTAGCCGACCCAGCGACCATTGCACCACAGATGAAATGCAGAATTGACACCATCAAAAATAACGCGAGTCTGGCCCTCAAGTAGCCAGCCTTCATCTACACTAAATGTGAGCGAGTAACATCCGGTTGGGTTCTCAGCCGGAACGTACGGGGGGTTGACCGGAAACGGATAGGTAATGTTGGAGTAGATTGGTACGTCATAACCGCTCATCTGCCAGTTAGAAGGCACCACGATGGTATCCGCCTGCGGCAGATCGTTTTCAAGCCAGCTTTCAGGTACCGCTTCTGGCGAAGCAAACCAGGCAAATTTCCACTCACCATTCAGTGAACGCAATTGCGCAGAGCGACTGTTCCTGCGGGCATCATCCGCTGAGCGCCAGCTACAAAAAGGCGGGTGAGCCTCCAGGCGATTGAGTTGTGTCACGCCGGGGTTTTCCCAGTCGCGGCGTTTCAGTACGGCGGCGAGTGAATCCGTGTTCAGGGTCATGGCAGTATCCTGGTTAAATTTGTTATCCGCTCACAATTTTATTGAACATACGTGGGAGTCGATTATTTTGTAAAGGGGAGTGTGAATAATAATTGAACTAAATCACATAAATTCAGGTATGCGAGATAAAGATGATAACTTCCCCATGGAGTGTTAAAGACGAGAAATTTGGCGGGCCAGCTGCATTAAAGACTCCGCGAGTCCCTGAGCGGTAGCGGTCTGAGTATTCGGCGGCAGAACGGTTTTTCGCTCAACCAGCGTAACGGGCAGAAGCTGGTTACCCGGGGCGGATCCACCCTGTGAAAGCTGTAATAGTTTGTCGACGCTGGTTTGTCCAAGCATCGGGAAATCCTGCTTTATTGTGGTCAGCGGCGGGATATAACAGGAGCTGTCTTCGGTGTCATCATAGCCAATTACCGAGATGTCAGTAGCGACCCGCAGGCCAAATTCGCTTATTGCCCGCATCGCGCCCAGTGCCATTTGATCATTGGCGACCAGCATAGCGGTAGGGATGTTACCGTCGTTAAGCATCTGCATGGTTTGATGAAAACCGGACATAGCGCTCCAGTCGCCTTCCATTTCCACCGTCGGTTGTAGCTGGTAGTGCGCCAGATACTTATGCCAGCCCGCGTGTCTGAGCCGTGCCGAGACTGAGGTATTCGGTCCGGCTAACAGAGCGATACGTTGATGGCCATGCTGTACCAGATGTTCTACGCCCAGTCGCGCGCCATCGTCATGGGAGAAAATCACGCTGTTAATTGGGGATTGATCCGAGACATCAAGAAACAGCACCGGCACCGGGGCGCAGGAGGCGGCAACGGCAATGGCGTCCTCTTCATCAAGCGGATAGTTGATGATAAGCCCGGTCACACGCTGTGACAGCAGGTTATGTACCGCCGATTTACACGCTTGCATACCGCTACGCTCAACCATCGCAATCACCACACTGGCCCCGGACTGGTCGGCGCGAGATTTAATGGCGGCAACAATTTGCGAGGGTGCATGCAGAGCAAGGTTTGCGGTCACCACGCCGATAAGTGGCGTTTGCTTGCCCGCAAGCTGCTGTGCGACGCGGTTGGGGATATAGTTAAGTTCCGCCATTGCGGCCTCAACTTTCTGACGGGTTTTCGCGGAAACGTGGCTGGCCTGATTCACGACGCGGGAGACGGTCTGGTAAGAGACTCCTGCATGGTCTGCAACATCGTATAGCGTTACCGGTTTCACATTTACCACCCTGATTTCCATGTTATCCACGCGCTATCATGCCACACCATGAAAGGTTTTTCGTCATTTGTGGCATTGTTCTGCGAGGCTCATTTCGGAGAAAGAAGCTTTCAGCAAATCGCTCCCTGTGGTCTATGGTTGCCATATTTAACATAATGATATATCAAAAAATAGTGAGGAAATTGTGAGTGATCTGGAGGCAAAGAACATTCTGTCCATTTACCGACGCCACGCAGCTGCGTTTGCCTGCCAGCGCTCGCGCACGCTTTTTGAAAAACACTGGCTGGATAAATTCATTGCGACAATGGGCGGGCTGGGCAGCATTGTAGATATTGGCTGTGGGAACGGTCAGCCGATTGCCGACTATTTTATCCAGCAAGGTTTTCAGCTTACCGGTGTGGATGGTTCAGCGGCGATGCTGGCGCGCGCCCGGCAAGCTTTTCCCGACCAGCGCTGGCTGGAGCAGGATATGCGCGAATTAACGCTGAATGAAACTTTCGAGGGTTTGCTTGCCTGGGACAGTTTTTTCCATTTAACCCAGCAGGACCAACAAAACATGTTCCCGATTTTTGACCGGCTCAGCCATCCCGGTAGCGCACTCATGTTTACCAGCGGCACCAGTAACGGCATCGCCATGGGACAGTTTGAAGGCGAACCGTTGTTTCACGCCAGTCTGGCGCCCGACGAGTACCGCGCACTGCTGTCAGCGCACGGCTTTGAGGTGATTGATATGGTGATGGAAGATCCGCAATGCGCCGGGCATACGGTCTGGCTGGCGAAGAAAAGGGGTTAAACGCCGCGAAAAGTTTTGCGCCACTCAGCGGGACTGACACCGAAGTGTGATTTAAAATGCTGGCGCCAGGTTACCGGCGACAGAAAGCCAACCTGTTCGGCAATTCTTTCAACGGGTAACGGGCTGGACTCAAGCAGTTCCTGACTGCGACGCAGGCGTTCGGCAATCAGCCACTCTGCCACGCTCGACCCGGTAGCTTTCATAAAATGGCGGGTTAAAGTTCGCCGACTCATCATTACCCGCTGCGCCAGCCCGTCGAGGCTATGTTGTTCGTGGATATGCTGGCGCAAATAGTCGAGCAGAGCGTTGATGCGCTGATCCTGGGTACTTTTCGCCACTGGCTGTTCGATAAACTGCGCCTGTCCACCTTCGCGATGCGGCGGCACAATCATCCGTCGGGCAATCTGATTCGCGACCGTACTGCCAAAGCGTTGGCGGATCACATACAAGCAGCAATCAAGTGCGGCTGCGGTGCCTGCCGAGGTGATAATGCCGTCGTCATCCACATATAAGGCGTTGATATCCAGACGAGCGGCGGGAAAACGTGCCTGAAAGTCTTGTTCAAACTCCCAGTGCGTGGCCGCTCGTTTGCCGTCCAGCAATCCGGCATAGCCGAGAACAAATGCACCCAGGCACAATCCGACAATTTGGGCGCCGTTTTGCCGCGCGCGATTGAGTGCATCAAGCAGACTTTGTGCCGGGCGATGGGCCGTGGTGCCCCAGTATGGGATCACCACAATGTCGGCCGCCTCCACGGCTTCATAACCGTGAGAGGCGGTGACGGAAAAGCCGTCCTGAGAAGCGATGATGCCAGGTTTCTCGGCGCACAGTTGCACCTCAAAGCGTTTTTTCGCCGCCACTTTGTCACTGAAAATGATGCACGGCACCGAGAAGTGAAACGGGCTGAAATCTTCAACGGCGACGATAGCGACGGTGAGCGGGAGCATACGATTCCTCTGTTGGCATTAAAACGTCAGGGTTTCACCATCTTCCGGCACGTTGACGAATTCCGCAATCTGGTTGTCGTGGGCATAATCTTTCAGAGCTGAACGGGTGAGCAGGCAGTGGTTAATCGCTTCCATATGGGTCGCGACAATCTGTGCCTGCGGCAGCGTGAAGTGGGTTTTTAGCACATCCTCAGCACCCATAATAATTGGCCCAAAACCGATAACGTGGGCAAAGCCTGCGTTCAAAATAACCACGTCTGGCTGGAAAGTCTGCATATTGGTTTCCACCTCGTTGCGCCAGATGGTGTCCCCGACCAGATACAGCGTTTTTTCCGCCGGATGCTGGAAGATAACCCCGCAGGCATCACCCAGACGCTCCGCCATTTGCGGGATGGCGTAAGCGCGATCCGAGCCGTGCTGGCCGCCGGTTTTACGCAGGGTGATGTCGCCCAGCGTAGTGCTGTGCGTCAGTACGGTCAGTTGTGTGAAACCCTGCTCCCGCAGCACGTGCTCATCCTGCTCATTTTGCACATAGATCGGTTTATCTTTCGGCACGACGCGAGTGGCAACCTCGTCCCAGTGATCCTCATGCAGATGGGTCACGATCAGCGCATCGACGTTAAGCAGGGTATCGATGTCGATGGGCAGATCGACGGTTGGGTTACGGATCTCTGCGCGCGTTGTTCCGGCAAAACCCGGATAAGCACTTTTTGGCGCCAGCATAGGATCGACCAGAAAGGTTTTGCCGCCAAAGGTGATGCGTTGCGTGGCATTGCGTATTTGCGTGATGTTCATGGTGTTTGCTCCACGTTTTGGGTCAGTGGTGTCATCGTAGAGTGTTGTCCAGAAGATAAATGTGGGCAAATGGGCGATTAGCGATGGGATTGGGCCAACCGGATGCTATGATTACCGATGCCGTGACGTAAAGTGTATGCCGCGATAGTAAATTAAATGATAGCCAACCTGCTTAATATTTATTTAATACCAGACAATGATACCGTGCTGAATAAATCAGAGTGAATTAAATGTAAGTGATTTTATTAAATGAAAAACGGCTGCAGAGAATATTTTGATATATTCAATGTATTATCGCCAATAAAACAGATCGCTAACGGTGAAATAAGAATGCTATCATTCGCACCAGACGATGCAGGCAACCGCTGGCACACGGCATTCACCCCGGAGCAACTGATGAACAACGAAATTTCGCTGAAGTATTATGATATTGCCGACGAGTACGCGACGGAGACGACAAAGCCGGTGAACGAGCCGGAACGCGACTCCCTGGCGCATTACTTCCAGCTACTGATCACCCGTTTAATGAACAACGAGGAGATCAGCGAAGAAGCGCAGCAGGAGATGGCTGGTGTTGCTGGCATCGACGAACAGCGTATCGATGAGATAGCGGAGTTTCTCAATCGCTGGGGTAACGAGTAACCAAAGGCGTAGCCTGCACTGGCATTGTGTTTTACACTGCGCACAGCAATAATTTAGTAGATTAACGATTAACCAGGCGGTAAAGCAATGAACGGAACAATCACAACGTGGTTTAAAGATAAAGGCTTTGGATTTATCAAAGATGAAAACGGAGATAACCGTTATTTTCATGTGATTAAGGTTGCTAACCCTGAGCTGATCAAGAAAGATGCGGCGGTGACTTTCGAACCCACGACCAATAACAAGGGTTTGTCAGCTTATGCGGTGAAAGTCGTACCAGAGAGCAAGTACATTTATATCGCGGGCGAGCGACTAAAGCTCACGGCGATCAAGTCTTACCTGGTATACAGTGAAGAAGTGCCTGTTGAGACTCGCATTGATAAAGAAAATGCGGTGTTGTCTGTGGGCGTACTGATGAACAGCATCAAACCGAAATCAGATGTGAAGCCCGGAGAAATGCGTACGCTGAAAAAGTTGGCAATCACCACCTTCCAGGGAACAACGCTGATCTTCTCGGAAGATGAGATAGACATCGACGCCACGGTGAAACTCCTCAAGGTCTGAAATCTTTTGGACTGACTGTGAGCCGAAATTCTGCGCCGTTCAGGTGCAGAATTTCGGGTGGTATTTTTGTTCTTTTAACTCTGTGACAGATGGCTTTTGTTCGAAGTCTGAGAGTAATATCGCTATGGAAATACGCCATGGGATACTATTTAAGGTAGTATCTTAACGGCTGACACAAACAGATGCTGTCCATAACGCATTGTATCCATTCTCAAACCATTTATCCCCAAGAATATCAATATCTCCATTGTCATGAAATTTAACAAAAGCCGCTATATCAATTTTTTCTCCGGTTTTTATATAAGAAGCAATTCCTTCGCAATACCAAAAGTCTGTTTTTTTATTTAGTGAGACAAAATAGCGGCTATCGCCCCATTGCAGATCAAATTTTATTCCTACATCAGAGCGAATGAAGTTTGAAATGTTAACGATAGAAGGTTTTTCATCTTCATAATAGAAACGACATTCATCAGATGTTTCATAGTTAATTTTTTTAGTTAGCATGTTTTTTTTGACACCTTCAATGATTTTTATTTTTGCACTTTTAGATGGAATTCTTCCAGCATGGCTTAATAACTTAAATAATTCATTTTGGAGATATGAATAAGTAACGTCATCAATGTCTGAGCTGAATTTTGATAACTGTTTTTCAGTTATCTTTCCATCCAGTTCAGGATATGTCTTATTATAAATGTCAATGCTTATTTCAGCGTAGCCTATATATTTGCTTGGACCAAAGCACCATTGATTATTGAGTTCATCTTTATAAGCATACCAGCATTTAAATCGTCCAGACTGTTCAAATATTGGATTTCTAGGCGTTTCGTTAAGTGCTTGAGTAAAAGAAAAAATATTATCAACGATTTCTTCTTTTGAGTTTACTAGCCGTATCATCATAATCTCCGAAATTAGCGATTTCCAGATTAGCGCCATTACCGCATTTAGATCCATTAGATCCATCTGTTTCTGAGATGTTTATCACGAATTATTAATGATCTTGTGACTACTTACATTGACTCGCTATGTAGCACGCATTGTATGAGGATCACTAAGTCTTACCGGATATATAAGAAAATCCATAATTATCGGGTTACATTTCGATTGAAATACAGCAATCAACCCTCAGTGGTTTTTTTCACCCCTGACACCGCTTCCTGATTAAGTTCTTTTCGCATCACTGCATTCTGCAGCGTCACGCCACGTCGAACAGGATGTTTTCGCTTCACCAAATAAAAACCATGACGTAAAAAGAAAGACTCCGCGGTTTTGCTCACGTGCGATGTGAGCTCGTTCAAACCGAGTAATCTGGCCTCTTGATGAATGCGATTCATAAGCAAAGTACCAACGCCTTGCCCTGGACAGGTTCCCGATACGAAAAAATGGTCAATATATCCATTGGGCTGAACATCAGCATACCCGGCTATTTCACCATCAATCTCAACGACAAAGGGTCGTAACGTCCTCATATGACTGGCCCAAAGTTCCTGATCAATATCCGCTGGAGCCCACGCATCGATTTGTTCTGGCGTGTAGTCGCGTGACGCGATGTTATGTACGGACGATAAAAAGACGCGAAATAATGCGGCCTCATCCCCATTTTTGAAACGTCGAATCTCCATTAATTCCTCTTAAACCGCGCTGCCGGATGCAATACTCCACAGCCATGATACACCTGTAGAATCTGTCAAATTGAGTTAATTGGACTCAGCTCTGCGCATGCAGAGAATAAATGTGGCCGATTTTACCACCCGGAACCTCATCCAGACGTATGAGTGTGGCCAGAAGGTTCCCACTTCAGTGTGAACGCCACTGAGTGTTTCCATTGCCAGAGTTTACATAAAGCCTGGCAATGGAGGCGTTATGAGCTGGCGGCCTTTTTTATATCTTATTATTAATCCTCATCCGGTATTGAGCACCCGGCGCGGGCATCTGCGTCTGGTACAGGGATGACTTTGCATTCTGTTAACAAACACGATATAACAAACCTTCTTTGGATGTTTAGATGTCCATACGTTTGGAAGGTTATATGCAAACAACACAACAAAATGCGCCGCTGAAGCGCACGATGAAAACGCGTCACCTGATTATGCTCTCCTTAGGTGGCGTTATTGGCACAGGGTTATTCTTCAATACCGGGTACATCATTTCCACCACTGGCGCGGCGGGGACGTTGCTGGCCTACCTGATTGGCGCGCTGGTGGTCTGGCTGGTCATGCAGTGTCTGGGAGAATTGTCGGTGGCGATGCCGGAAACCGGAGCGTTTCACGTCTATGCTGCGCGCTATCTTGGTCCGGCGACAGGTTACACCGTCGCCTGGCTCTACTGGCTGACCTGGACCGTGGCACTTGGTTCGAGCTTTACCGCCGCCGGATTCTGCATGCAGTACTGGTTTCCGCAGGTACCGGTATGGATCTGGTGCGTGGTTTTCTGCGTCATTATTTTTGGCCTGAACGTTATCTCTACGCGCTTTTTTGCCGAAGGGGAGTTCTGGTTCTCGCTGGTGAAAGTGGTCACCATCATCGCGTTTATTATTCTCGGTGGAGCGGCTATTTTTGGCTTTATCCCGATGCATGACGGTTCGCCCGCGCCGGGGCTGAGTAATATCACGGCAGAAGGCTGGTTCCCGCACGGTGGTTTACCTATCCTGATGACCATGGTGGCAGTGAATTTTGCTTTCTCTGGTACTGAGCTTATCGGTATTGCTGCAGGTGAAACGGAAAACCCACGCAAGGTCATTCCGGTGGCAATTCGTACCACTATCGCGCGACTGATCATTTTCTTTATCGGCACCGTATTTGTGCTGGCAGCGTTGATCCCGATGCAGCAGGCTGGCGTGGAGAAAAGCCCGTTTGTACTGGTGTTTGAGAAGGTAGGGATTCCGTATGCCGCCGATATTTTTAATTTCGTGATCCTGACGGCCATTCTTTCTGCGGCGAACTCCGGACTGTACGCCTCCGGGCGTATGTTGTGGTCGCTGTCGAATGAGCGCACGTTACCTGCCTGTTTTGCGCGGGTGACGAAAAACGGTGTGCCGCTCACGGCATTGTCGGTCAGTATGCTTGGCGGCGTGCTGGCGCTGTTTTCCAGTGTGGTTGCCCCGGATACAGTATTTGTCGCACTCTCGGCGATCTCCGGGTTTGCGGTTGTCGCGGTGTGGCTTAGCATCTGCGCCTCGCACTTTGTTTTTCGCCGCCGGCATCTGCAGCAAGGTAAGGCATTGAGTGAATTACATTATCGCGCACCGTGGTATCCGCTGGTGCCTGTACTGGGGTTTGTGCTGTGTCTGGTGGCTTGTGTGGGACTGGCATTCGATCCGGCGCAGAGAATTGCGTTGTGGTGCGGGTTACCGTTTGTTGCGCTGTGTTATGGTGCTTATTTCCTTACTCAACCCCGTAAAGCAAAACAGGAGCCAGAACATGTCGCAGAATAATCCGTTAAGCGCTCTCCTTGATAAACAGGACTTCCTGTTGCTGGATGGCGCAATGGCGACGGAACTGGAAGCGCGTGGCTGTAATTTAGCCAATAGCCTGTGGTCAGCCAAAGTGCTGGTAGAAGATCCGCAGCTTATCCGCGAAGTTCACCTTGATTACTATCGGGCGGGGGCGCAGTGCGCGATCACCGCCAGCTATCAGGCAACGCCTGCAGGCTTTGCCACGCTCGGACTGGATGAAGCGCAGTCAAAAGCGCTGATTGGCAAAAGCGTGGAGCTGGCACGTAAGGCGCGCGAGGCGTATCTGGCGGAGAATCCACTGGCAGGGGGACTGCTGGTGGCTGGCTCCGTGGGGCCATATGGTGCGTATCTGGCGGATGGTTCAGAGTACCGCGGCGATTACGAGCGAAGTCAGGAACAGTTTCAGGCGTTCCATCGTCCGCGCGTAGAAGCCTTGCTTGATGCCGGGGCCGATCTGCTGGCCTGTGAAACGATGCCGAATTTTGCTGAGATTAAAGCGCTAGCGGAGTTGCTGAGCGCGTACCCGCGAGCGCGGGCATGGTTCTCTTTTACTCTGCGTGACAGCGAACATCTGAGCGATGGTACGCCGCTGAGCGAAGTTGTCGCGTTTTTGGCTCACTATTCGCAGGTAGTGGCGATTGGTATCAACTGTATTGCGCTGGAAAACACGACCGCTGCGCTACAGCATCTGCATGGATTAACGACGCTGCCGCTGGTGGTCTATCCCAATTCGGGGGAGCATTACGATGCGCAGAGCAAAACCTGGCATCATCATGGTGAAGGTTGTGCGCGGCTGGCGGATTATCTGCCTCAGTGGCGGGCTGCCGGTGCGCGGTTGATTGGCGGGTGTTGTCGCACCACGCCAGAGGATATTGCCGGGTTAAAAGCCTGTTTTTGAGCGTTACCGGGCCGGAAGGCCCGGTAAATCATCACGCCGCATCCGCTAATACAAACATCCCGTACGGGTGGATTTCGAGATAGTAGTGCTCACCGACGTCCGGCTGCAGGCGGGTTGCGTTAACCTGCAGTAAGATTTCCTGCCCGTGCCACACGACGGTCACCTCATACTGCGGCCCCATATAGGCGACGTGCTGGATCACACAGCGCTGACTCTCTTCGCCGCGATCGCTCAACGTAATTGCTTCTGGTCGTACGCCGACCGTGCCTTCGCCCTGAGTAGCAAAATGCAGTGGTCGCGGCAGTCGGTAACCGTAGATATCAACATATTCCTGACTGAATGCTGCCGGAAACAGGTTGGCGTCACCCATAAAGCTTGCCATAAAGCGTGACGCAGGTTGACGGTAGAGATCCTGCGGCGAGCCGATCTGCATGATATGTCCCTTGTTCATTACCAGTACGGTGTCGGAAACGGCAAAGGCTTCACTCTGATCGTGGGTCACGTACAGCGAGGTGATATCAAATTGCTTTTGCAACTCACGGATCTTATCGCGCATGCTGCGACGCAGGTTGGCATCAAGGTTGCTGAGTGGCTCATCGAACAGCAGGACTTTCGGTTTGAGGATCAGCGCGCGCGCCAACGCCACACGCTGCTGCTGTCCACCGGAGATCTGATCGACATAACGGTCTTCGAATCCTTCCAGATCGACCATCGCCAGCGCTTCTTTTACGCGGGCCTTCACTTCCGCGCGTGAGATACCGAGCATTTTCAGACCATAGCCGACGTTCTCTCCCAGCGACATATGCGGGAACAGAGCGTAGGACTGAAACACCATACAGATATCGCGCTGCTGAATAGAGCGATGGGTGACGTCTTCGCCATCAATGTAAATCTGCCCCTCGCTCGGTTTTTCCAACCCGGCGACCAGACGCAGAATGGTAGTTTTTCCGCAGCCTGACGGCCCCAGCAGCGTCACCATTTGCCCTTGTGGGATGGTGAGGTTGATATTGTCGATAACCGTATTGCTGCCGAATCGCTTGGTGACGTTGCGCAGCTCAACAAAATTTTTCTGACTCATAGTGCGCTCCATTACGCCTGGTTTTTGGCTTTTGAACGGGAGGTACGTGATTCACCGATCAGCCAGTCAAAGATGAAAATAATCGCCAGCATCACCACGATCAGAATCGAACCGTAGGCAATCGCCACGCCGTATTCGCCGTCTTCCACGCGGTTCAGGATGTAGGCGGTCGCCACGCGGGTATCCGGCGTCACGAGGAACACAATGGCGCTGACGGTGGTAATGGCACGGACAAAGCTGTAGATGAGCGCCGAGAGGATCGCCGGGCGCAGCAGCGGCAACAGGATGTGCGTGATGGTTCGCAGCGAACCGGCGCGCAGGCTGAGTGAGGCTTCATCCAGTGATTTGTCGATCTGTCCGAGTCCGGCGATTCCCGCGCGGATCCCGACCGGTACGTTACGCATGACCATCGAGATAATGACTATCGCCGCCGTTCCGGTGAGATACACCGGTGCGCTGTTAAAGGCCAGAATGTACGATACGCCAGCCACGGTGCCGGGTACTGCAAAACACAGCATGGTAGTGAACTCGATGGTCTTCTTGCCTTTGAACTGCTGGCGCACCACTACCCAGGCAATCAACAGGCCGAAGATGGCGGTGATGGGGGCGGCAATACCTGCGTAAAGCAGGGTATCGAGCAGTGAAGGCCATGCTCCGTCGCTCATGCCCTGGCCGAACAGCTTGGTAAAGTTCGCCAGCGTCAGGGTGTAGTCCACGCCCCAGTTAACGGTAAAACTACCGTAGAAAATGCTGCCGTAGAGCAGGGCGTTAAAGGCAATCCACACGGCCAGTAGGGCGACGACGCTCCACACCAGGGTCACCGGCAGCGGCTGCACGTCGCCACGATAGGATTTACCCGAAACGGTGACGTACGAGCGTTTACCGATCCACATGTACTGCACGCAGAACACCAGCAACGAGAACAGCAGCAGGAATGCACCAAGCGTACTGGCGGCCTGGTAATCGAGCTGTGAGCCGGTGATGTAGAAGTAGATTTGTGTTGCCAGTACGTCAAAGTTACCGCCGAGGACCAGGGGGTTACTGAAGTCGGCCAGCGATTGCACCACGACAATCAAAAAGGCGTTAGCCAGCGCCGGTTTCAGCAGCGGGACAAATACACCGTTAAAGGTCTGCCAGCGACTGGCGCGTAGGGTGTATGAGGCCTCTTCCAGCGAGGGATGAATAGTCTTGATCGCCCCGTCGAGGATCATAAATGCCATTGGGGTGAAAGCCAGCACTTGCGCCAGCCAGATGCCGGTAAAACCATACAGCCAGTTGGTATTCGTCAGCCCGAACCACTCCACCATAAATTCGGTGATGTAGCCGGAGCGTCCCATCATCAGAGTGACGCCTAAGCCGACGACAAACGGCGGAGTGACGATCGGCAGAATCGAGAAAATACGACCAATGATGGCGCTGCGTCTGGCGATACGGGTGGTGTAAATCGCCAGCACCAGACCGAAGAAGGTACAGCCGACGCCGACGGCAATCGACAGCATAATGGAGTTGAGGATCACCTGAATGATATGCGCCTGTGACAGCACATTCATAAACGCCAGTGGCGCAAACTCTCCGGTGTCGTTGGTGAACATCGGAATGAAAATGGCGATGCTTGGCCAGACGATAAAAATACCGATCAGCGCGACAATAGCCGTAAGTGAACCGATGACGAAACGGTCGCCGCCCAGCCATTCGAGGCGGGTGAGCGCCAGGGTCATGATCGCGCCCAGGGCCACAAACAGTACGATAGTGGCATAACCTAAACCGCGTCCTTCAAGTGTGGCGCTGGCGACAATAAAGGCCATGCAGAAAAACGCCCAGCCCGCATCGAGATAGTGGCGGCTGCGCTGTTCGCGTCTGGCTTCCTGGAACGGGCGCACCAGCAGCAGGCTCGGCAGCAGATACCATAACCAGCTGATATTGAAATGCGACCAACTGTAAGCAGCGATAATTTCATCGCTTGTCGATTCCAGCAGGCCGTAGTCCAGACTCCAGCTTGGCAGCAGGGCAAATGCCAGCCAGCCCAGCAAAACCCAAAGGAATATCGCATCCCGTTTTTTCACGGGATGGAGTGCAAGTGTGTGTGACATAAGCGTTCCGGTGTTGTATGTAGGCCCGGTAAGCGCGAGCGCCACCGGGCATTAACCGCAAAATGTGGGCTTATTTACCCATCTTCACTTCGCTGACCCACTTGTTGATCAAGGCTTTACGCACATCGGTAGAACCATACTTATCCATGTCGTAATTGATAAGTTTCAGATCATCGAGTTTCAGTGAGTTTGGCGAGGTTTCGGCAGTGGTGTTGGTCAGGATCTGATAGGATTTGCCTTTCTTCCATGCCAGCTCCTGGGCGTCTTTCGACAGTACCCAGTCGACGAACAGTTTGGCGTTGTCAATATTACGAGCGCCTTTCAGAATGCTGACGCCACCAATTTCATAGCCGGTACCTTCGCAAGGAGAGATCAGTTCCAGCGGCGCGCCTTGTTCTTTTTCCAGCGAATAGTCGTGCAGGAAACCAATGCCGATAGCCGTTTCGCCACGGGCGGCGTTACGTGCCGGGGCTATGCCGGATTTGGTGTACTGGGAGACGTTGGCGTTGAGTTGCTTCAGATAATCAAAGGCCTGATCTTCACCCCATAGCTGGGCAAAGGTCGCCAGTGCGGTGTAAGCCGTGCCTGAACTTTGCGGGTCGGCAATCTGAATTTCACCTTTGTATTCTGGTTTGGTCAGATCTTTCCAGCATTTTGGTACTGGCAGGTTTTTCTCTTTCAGACGCTGGGTATTGACGCCAAAGCCCAGAATACCGACGTAAACCGCCGAGGAGAGGTTACCTTTAACCTTGGCGGGATCGCGGAATTTCTCCATGATCTGGCTGAGGTTCGGTGATTTATAGGGCTGCAGCAGACCCATTTCACCGGCCTGAGATTGCGGATCCAGCGTACCGCCGTACCAGACATCCGCCTGCGGGTTTTTCTTCTCGGCATCGACTTTCGCCAGCGTACTGCCCGATCCGTTACGGATGAACGAGGTCTTCACGTCATATTTGTCGCCGAAAGCTTTGGTTTCGGATTCACACATCTCGTTGGTGGCACTGCAATAGACCACCAGGCGACCTTCTGCTTGTGCAACGCTGCTTAAGGCAGCCAGCGCAATGCCGGATGCAATCAGGGTAGAGGTAAGCGTCAGTTTCATTGTTTTATCCTTTGACTGAGAGAAGGGGTAATGCCTGCAATAAGTAGCGGCATCAGCAATAAACCCATAAAGACAGCGGCTACCGAGAGCAAACTGAACATTCCCGACCAGCCGTAACGTTCTATGACCAGCGACAGCGGCCAACCCGCCAGCGCGGCCCCCAGATAGGCGAACAATCCGAGAAAACCCGTGATTGAACCTGCCGCCGCCTTGTGTCCGCATTCGACAGCTGCCAGGCCAATCAACATTTGTGGGCCAAAAACAAAAAAGCCCACGGTAAAGAAACAGACCGCCAGCAGTGCGTAGTGGTGAACCGGTGCCAGCCACAGGGCAGCGACAGAGACCATCAGCCCCAGCGTGAACAACAAAATCATTGGCGCGCGTTGTCCACTGAACAGCAAATCTGATCCCCATCCGGCAAACAGCGCCCCGAGTAAACCACCGACTTCAAACAGCATCACTGTGGCATTGGCGCTGAGCAGGTTGACGCCGTGGCTTTCCGTCAGCCAGATGTTGCCCCAGTCATTGAGGGCAATGCGGATCAAATAGACCAGCACATACGACACGCCGAGCAGCCAGATCATCGGGTTCTTCAGCATCGTCGTGCGTAACATTTGCCACAGCCCCATCGGCGGGCTTTGCTGCTCCTGGCGCAACTCCAGCGGGTCATGTCGCCATTCTCCAACCGTGGGTAATCCCTCTTCCTGTGGCGTGCCTTTGAGTTGCAGAGTAAGCCAGATGCCTAATGCCATGCTGATGATCCCAGGTGCCAGCATGGCGGCCTGCCAGCCCCACCAGTGGGCGGCAAAGGCGCTAATCAGTGGGATCACCGCTCCACCGATGTTGATCGACATATTCCAGCAGCCCCACCAGAAGCCGCGCTCGTTGCGTGAATACCAGTGGGTCAACAGTCGGGCGCAGGGCGGCCAGCCCCAACCCTGGAAAAAACCGTTTAACGTCCAGACAGCAAGCAACAGGGGCAGTGATTCGCCAAACGCAAACACCACGTTTAATACGCCAGTGGCGAACAGGCCGATGCCCATAAACGCGCGCTGCCCGTGGCTGTCATGCCATAATCCGGCGGTGAATTTCGACAGGCCGTACGTCAGATAGAACAGCGATCCCAGCAGGCCGATATCGCCTTTATCCAGCCCAAGATCGGTTTGCAGCGCCGGAAGTACGTAGTTGACGCTTTTGCGCGTCAGGTAAAACGCGGCGTAGCCAATCACCATGCACATTAGCAGCCGGGGGCGTAGTGCCCGATATTGTTGGTCTGTTTTGCTGGCTGAGCGTGCGTGCATAGATAGCCGTCTCCGTTTTGCTGACTATATGAAAGTGAAACCGAAAGGGGATGAGAGAAAGTCCGGACTGACTAAGACTTTTTCCTGGTTAATGGCGGGTTTGTTGCAAATTTGTGGGCAGGTTAACAATTACCCGCGTACCATTCTGCGATTCGATCGTCAACTCGCCGCCGAGTGCATTAACGCGCTCACGCATTCCCTGGATACCGAAGCCAGGGATTTTTTCGGGTAGAATACCGACGCCGTTATCATCAACTTCCAGATGCAGGCTGTTTTCTCGCTGGCGTAACGCAATCGACACCTCGCTGGCGTCAGCATGTTTGCAGACGTTATTGAGTAATTCCTGCAAAAGACGATAAAGGGTGAATCTGACCGTTTCATTTTCTGGCGTATTTTCCATCTGATACTCAAACCGACAACGAATACCCCGTTCGGCAAACGCAAATTCGTTCACCAGATGATGTAGCGCATCTTTAAAGGACAGTTCATCGAGAGCGGGAGGGCGTAACTGGCGCAACAACTGACGGGTAGAGTGGTGAATACGTCGGGCAAGATCGTTGATCTGATTGGCGGCCTCGAGTGTTTGTTGTGGATTGTGCGCCCGTTTGACTAACTGCGACTGGATTTGAATCGCGGTAATGTTCTGGCCAATTTCGTCATGCAGTTCCCGCGCCAGGTTCTTGCGGGTATTTTCTTCGGTGCGGATCAGTTGTTCGGTCAACGCTCGACGCGCTGTCAGTTCAGATTCCAGACGCTGGCGATAATGATGCAGGTTCTGCGCCAGATGCTGCTGGCGACTGATGGCGATCCCCAGCCCGATGCCCAGCAGTGCCTGGGTGGCGAGAAAAATCTCCAGTTCGAGTAGATTGCTGAATCCTACGCCTATCTGCCGGGCGATGGTGATCATCATGCTGCCGAGTAGCCCGGACAATACGCCCCCCTGCCAGCCAAATTTCCACGCCATCACCACGTTTGGCAGGAATACCACGATCAGTAGCAGGCGCTCGATATCCGGTGACAGAACCATCTGCGTACCGATGCCGATAATAAAAAACAGGCTGCACCAGATAATAAGCGACGTGCGCAGCGGTGGATTGGTGGTATCCAGACCGAGCAAATGATACCGGTGCTGCTGGCGGAGAAACTCGTAGATCAGATAGACAAATGGCGTCAGCAACACGCCACCGGTAAACGATGCCAGACCCGTCAACATAGCCGGACTTTGAATAAAGGGCGAAAGCAGGGCGGTGTTGAGTAATGACGTCACGGTCACCGCGGCCAGTAACAGCGTTAATCGCTGCCAGTAAAGGGGGAAGCGGTGCCAGTAGGATTGCCCAATGCTCGCTGGGATCAGGCTGATAAACGGCGCTGCCAGCAGGATGTAGCCATTCAACAACTGCTCGCTGTGCAACCACAACAGCATCAGCACCGGCGGCAGCACCAGCGCGGGCCAGTACCGGCGCGAAAGCAGGATCAGCAGAGCAAGGTAGACGCCGTGAGGCAGAAATAACGCCGCCTGTTGGCCGTTATGGGTCAGGTAAAAACCTAGCGTCCACAGCATTAGCCAGCCCGATCCCCAGGCCAACAGGATAAAAAGGGAGATCACCCCATGGCGAGCCGATCGTGACATTAATGCCCCGTCAGCAACTGGTGGTCGAGGGCGAAATGCACCAGATCGATGGTGCTGTGACATTGCAGCTTGCCCAGTACGTTAGCGCGGTGGACATGGACAGTTTTATGGCTGAGATCGAGCTTAAAGGCGATTTCTTTCACGCTATCGCCTTTGACCAGCAGATCAAAGACTTCCCGCTCGCGTGGGGTCAGTACTTCCAGAACCTGCGCGGGCTGTTCACCACCGCGTAGCGCCCGTAAGGCATCGGCACACAGGTAATGCCCGCCCATACCCACTGAGCGTACAGCCTGTACTAATTCCTCGGGGCCGCAGCGTTTGGTCAGGTAGCCGCTGGCTCCGGCATCCAGTGCGCTTTGAACAAATGTAGGCGCGTCGTAAATGCTGAGAATGATGGCGCGAAAGCCGGGTTTCTGCGACCGCAGTCGTTTTAACAGGCTCAGACCATTTTCATCCGGCATGGCGATGTCCATTACCGCCACGTTGACGTCATCGCGCAGTAATGCAGGCCAGGCTTGTGCCGCGCTGCTGTACTGACCGATGACGTCAATGTCATCTTCGAGGCTGAGTAATTGCGCAAAGCCGGAACGCACCACCACATGGTCATCCACCAGCACAACATGAATCATGATATTGCTCTCTTGTCTGACAATGACGTCTATGATGCCTGCCAGGGCTGTGCTGGCAATCAATCAGGTATAGTTATGTAACGGATGTAACAAAATCGCAATAAAAAGGCGTGGCGCGGTTTTTGTGGAAAATCACTAACCTTTGCCGGTTTTTTTCTAAAAACGCTTTGTTCTTAGCCAGAATTTTTAATTCCTTTATCAAATTCAGCCGCAACGAAATACTGCCTCCATAACAAGACAGGGGAGCAGACAATCATGGGTATTTCATCGCGTAACACACTCCTTGCCGTACTGGCATTGGTTGCATTTCAGGCGCAGGCGGTCAATGTCACCGTCGCGTATCAGACTTCCGCCGAACCCGCCAAAGTGGCGCAGGCGGACAACACCTTTGCCAAAGAGAGCGGGGCCACCGTTGACTGGCGTAAGTTCGATAGTGGCGCGAGCATCGTGCGGGCACTGGCTTCCGGCGATGTGCAGATTGGCAATCTCGGTTCCAGCCCGCTGGCGGTCGCCGCCAGTCAACAGGTGCCGATTGAGGTTTTCTTGCTGGCCTCAAAACTGGGTAACTCCGAAGCGCTGGTGGTAAAGAAAAATATCAGCACACCGCAGGATCTGATTGGTAAACGTATCGCCGTGCCGTTTATCTCCACGACCCACTACAGCCTGCTGGCTGCACTCAAACACTGGGGTATTAAGCCTGGCCAGGTGGAGATTGTGAATCTGCAACCTCCGGCGATTATTGCCGCCTGGCAGCGCGGAGACATTGATGGTGCTTACGTTTGGGCGCCTGCGGTAAATGCACTGGAAAAAGACGGCAAAGTATTAACCGACTCCGAAAAAGTGGGGGAATGGGGGGCACCGACGCTGGATGTGTGGGTGGTGCGTAAAGATTTTGCCGAGAAGCATCCTGAGGTAGTGAAAGCCTTTGCCAAAAGCGCGATTGCTGCACAGCAGCCCTATATAGCTAACCCCGATGAGTGGCTGAAGCAGCCGGAAAATATCAGCAAGCTGTCGCGCTTAAGCGGAGTGCCGGAGGCAGACATTCCTGCGCTGGTGAAGGGTAATACCTATCTGACACCGCAACAGCAAACCGCCGAACTGACCGGGCCGGTAAACAAAGCGATTATCGACACCGCGCAGTTCCTCAAAGAGCAGGGGAAAGTGCCTGCCGTAGCGACGGACTACAGCCAGTACGTCACCGATCGCTTTGTGCAATAAAGGGGGCGCTGATGCTGCAAATCTCTCATCTTGCCGCCAGTTACGGTGGAAAACCTGTGCTGGACGATATCAATCTGACCCTGGATGGCGGTGAACTGCTGGTGGTGCTTGGGCCTTCAGGCTGCGGGAAAACCACGTTGCTGAATCTGATTGCCGGATTTGTACCTTATCAGCACGGCAGTATTTTGCTGGAAGGGAAAAAGGTCGAAGGTCCTGGGGCTGAACGTGGCGTTGTGTTCCAGAACGAAGGTCTGCTGCCCTGGCGTAACGTGCAGGATAACGTCGGGTTCGGTCTGCAACTGGCTGGCGTAGAGAAAATGCAGCGTCAACGTGTCGCTCTGGAAATGTTGAAGAAAGTTGGATTAGAGGGCGCAGAAAAACGCTTTATCTGGCAGCTTTCTGGCGGTCAGCGTCAGCGCGTGGGTATTGCCCGGGCGCTGGCGGCGAATCCGCAATTGTTGCTGTTGGACGAGCCGTTTGGTGCGCTGGATGCGTTTACCCGCGAACAGATGCAAACCCTGCTTCTTAAGCTCTGGTATGAGACGGGTAAACAGGTGCTGCTGATCACCCACGATATCGAAGAGGCCGTGTTTATGGCAACGGAACTGGTGCTGCTGTCCCCAGGTCCTGGCCGGGTGCTTGAACGTTTGCCGCTCAATTTCTCCCGCCGCTTTGTGGCCGGAGAAGACAGCCGCAGTATTAAGTCCGATCCGCAGTTTATCGCGATGCGTGAGTATGTGTTAAGCCGCGTCTTTGAACAACGGGAGGCTTTTTCATGAGTGTGGTGATTAACGATAAACCCCGGCAGCGCGCGCTGAGCTGGCGCTGGCCGTTCTCTCGCCAGATTACGTTAAGTCTCGGTACGTTGACCGTTATCCTGGCGATATGGTGGACGGTGGCAGCTCTGCAATTGATCAGTCCACTGTTTTTACCCTCGCCGGGGCTGGTGTTACAAAAACTTATTACCATTGCCGGGCCGCAAGGCTTTATGGATGCCACGTTGTGGCAGCACCTGGCGGCAAGTCTGACGCGTATTGTTATAGCTCTGCTGGCAGCGGTGTTGCTTGGTGTTCCTGTGGGGATCGCGATGGGGCTGAGTCCGACTGTGCGCGGTATCCTCGATCCGATTATCGAACTGTATCGTCCGGTTCCACCGCTGGCCTATTTGCCGCTGATGGTCATCTGGTTTGGGATCGGTGAAACCTCCAAGATCTTGCTGATCTATCTGGCCATTTTTGCACCTGTTGCAATGTCGGCACTGGCGGGCGTAAAAAGCGCGCAGCAGGTGAGGATCCGGGCCGCGCAATCGCTGGGGGCCAGCCGTATACAGGTATTGTGGTTTGTTATTTTACCGGGGGCATTGCCGGAAATTCTTACCGGATTGCGCATCGGACTGGGCGTGGGCTGGTCGACGCTGGTGGCAGCAGAGCTGATTGCCGCGACGCGAGGTTTAGGTTTTATGGTGCAGTCAGCCGGTGAATTTCTGGCAACGGATGTGGTGCTGGCGGGGATCGCGGTGATTGCCGTTATCGCCTTTATTTTAGAACTGGGTCTGCGTGCGCTCCAGCGCCGTCTGACGCCCTGGCATGGAGAAGTACAATGAGTGAACGTCTGAGTATTAGCCCGCTGGGGCCGTATATTGGGGCACAGATAACAGGTGCGGATCTGACCCGTCCACTGAGCGATAACCAGTTTGAACAGTTGTACCATGCGGTACTGCGCCACCAGGTGGTATTCCTGCGCGATCAGGTTATTACGCCGCAGCAACAACGGGCGCTGGCGCTGCGTTTTGGCGATCTGCATATTCATCCGGTCTATCCCCATGCTGAGGGAGTGGAGGAGATTATCGTGCTGGATACGCATAATGATAATCCGCCGGATAATGACAACTGGCACACCGATGTGACGTTTATTGAGACGCCGCCTGCCGGGGCGATTCTTGCAGCTAAAGAGCTGCCCTCAACCGGTGGTGACACGCTGTGGACCAGCGGAATTGCCGCCTATGAGGCGCTATCTGCGCCGTTTCGCCAACTGCTAAGCGGCCTGCGGGCTGAACATGATTTCCGTAAGTCATTTCAGGAGTTTAAATATCGTAAGACTGAAGAGGAGCACCAGCGCTGGCTGGAGGCGGTAGCAAAGCATCCGCCGTTGTTGCATCCGGTCGTGCGCACGCATCCGGTGAGCGGTAAACAGGCACTGTTTGTGAATGAGGGATTTACGACACGGATTGTCGATGTGACGGAGAAAGAGAGTGAAGCGCTGCTCGGATTCCTGTTTGCCCACATCACTAAACCGGAGTTTCAGGTGCGCTGGCGCTGGCAGCCCAACGATGTGGCGATTTGGGATAACCGTGTGACGCAGCATTATGCTAATGCTGACTATCTGCCGCAGCGACGCATTATGCATCGGGCGACGATTCTGGGGGACAAACCATACTTCCGTGCGGGCTGATTGCCTGCTGGCGCTTCGCTGACCTGGCCAACAATGTGGCTGGCCGTATAACGCGAAGCGCCATCTGGCAAAATAACTTAACGCAGTATTTTTTTCTCTGCCAGATCCAGTGCGAAGTAGCTGAAGATCAGATCCGCGCCCGCGCGTTTGATCGACCCTAAGCTTTCCAGCACCACTTTCTCTTCATCTATTGCTCCCGCCATCGCCGCGAATTTGATCATCGCGTACTCACCGCTGACCTGATAGGCGCCAATCGGCAGTTCCGTGCGTTCGCGGATATCACGCAGAATATCAAGGTATGCACCAGCCGGTTTTACCATCAGACAGTCTGCGCCCTGCGCTTCATCAAGCAGCGATTCGCGGATCGCCTCGCGACGGTTCATTGGGTTCATCTGATAGGTTTTACGATCGCCTTTCAGCGCAGTGCCTGCGGCTTCACGGAACGGGCCGTAGAACGATGAGGCAAACTTGGTGGAGTAGGACATGATGGCGGTATCGGTGAAACCCGCGGCGTCCAGCGCCTGGCGAATAGCCTGTACCTGGCCGTCCATCGCAGCGGAAGGGGCAATGAAATCAGCACCCGCAGCAGCGGCGACGACTGCCTGCTTGCCGAGGTTGGCAAGGGTCAAATCGTTATCAACACCATGTTCGCATAACACGCCGCAGTGACCGTGCGAGGTGTATTCACAGAAGCAGGTATCGGACATGACGATCATTTCCGGGACAGTTTGCTTGCAGATACGAGACATGCGCGCTACCAGCCCGTCTTCTTTCCAGGCGTCGCTGCCGGTGTCATCTGTGTGGTGGGAAATACCAAAGGTCATCACCGAGCGGATACCGGCATTGGCAATGCGTTCAATCTCGCGAGCCAGATGTTTTTCCGGAATGCGCATCACGCCGGGCATCGCCTCGATGGCTTTGTAATCGTCGAGTTCTTCTTCAACAAAGATCGGCAACACCAGGTCATTTAAGCTGAGTGTTGTCTCTTCAAACATAGCGCGCAGCGCAGGGGATTTGCGCAGGCGGCGAGGGCGTTGGATTAGGTCTGTCATGGTATGCCTGATGTTTGTGGAATCGAAGGCCGTAGTATACCCGAACCAGAGTGAAGGGAGTTTATGAAAGTTGCTTTCTTGTGGCATACCGGAGAATGCGGCTGGGTGAATCAGGCAAACGGGTCCGCATCAACCGTTTGCCTTTTGAGCAGTCAATCAGGACGCGGGAATGACCAGCGGCTTATTACCGCTTAATTCTGTGACCAGATTATTGATACCGTCACTCATATTGGTAAATCGGGTCAGCGGAGAACGGGTGACCACGACAAAAGCGCCGATATTTTTCTGCGGGATCATCGCCATGTAAGTGATGAATCCACCGCCGCCACCGGTTTTCTGAATAATCCCCGGGCGACCATTTTTCGGTGCCATATACACCCAACCCAAACCAAGAGCATCGGCTTTGCCTGGTACATCCATTCCGATCACTTTGGTCAGCTGTGTACGCTGATAAATCAGTGTCTGCATCCGGTCAGCCTGCTGGCTACGATGATAGAAGTCAGATGAGAGATACTGTTGCATCCAGCGCATCATATCACCAGGTGTAGAATAGACGCCGCCGCTGCCCATCGCCGCCAGCGTATTGTTACACGGGCTGGCCCCTTTTTCCGCGACCATCAGACGTTTGCACTGATCGGGTGAGGGGGTGAAAGTGGTGTCTTTCATCCCGAGCGGTCGGGTGATTTTCTCTTCAAAGAGTTGCGGATAAGGCTTACCGGACGCCGCTGCCAGCGCATCGGCCAGCAGGTCGAATGCCAGGTTTGAATACGAAGCCTGCGATCCTGGTGCGGCTTTCAGCGTCGCGGTAGAAAGGTAGCTCCAGCGCTGTTCGCGCGTAGGCCAGACAAATACCGGACGCTTTGCTGCACCGCCAGGCTGTTCGCGCGGCAGGGCGCTGGTATGCGTTGCCAGATTCACCAGGGTGATTGGCGTTCCCTGATATGTGGGGACGCGTGCGCCGGGAGGTGCATATTTACTCAACGGATCGTTGAGTTTTACCGTGCCTTGATCGAGTAATTTAACCAGCATTTCACTGGTCATCAATTTGGTAATCGAGGCGATTCGAATCACGGAATCCAGTTGCGGGTGAACATTATTGCCGGGGCGCGTTTCACCAAAGCTGCGAAATACGCGCTGATTACCATCAATCACCACGAGTGCCATCCCCGTAGCCCCACTGCCGTAGAAAATATGATCGGCGTAGCGATCAACGATGTCGGAGGCGAAGACCGGATCGGTTATAGGCTGTGCCGCCTGGACAGATGTCAATGACGCCGCACACAGCGCGGCAGAAAAAAGCAGACTACGTTTCAACGGTGGTGTCCATGAGTTAGAGGAAGTAAAAGGTGACGTGCGTATGCGTATTTATACTACTGAACGGCATATTGCAAAGCGCTAATACGCCAATGATAGTGTGAAAAACGTAACGATGAGTAAACGTGAGCTTTTCCCTGATAGTGGATGTTCGCTTTTGTGATCTTACGCTGTGATAATCTGAATATGCTGGAACGCAGTGTTAGGTGAAAACCACAGAAACAATTCTTCAGAACCGGGTAGCGAACTAAGTTCGCTGATTCTGGTCACAATGGTCGGTTTCAGCTTGTGTTTTTGGGCGTTAGCCGTCTTGCCACCGTCTGTGGCAAATGCACAGCAGTCGTCATAACGATAAGAAGTTAGCAGGAGAGCACTATGTTTAAGTCTTTTTTCCCAAAGCCGGGGCCGTTCTTTATTTCGGCATTTATTTGGGCACTGGTTGCCGTTGTATTTTGGCAGGCAGGTGGGGGAGCCTGGGTGGCGCGCATTACTGGCGCATCGGGGGACGTACCGATTAGCGCAGCGCGATTCTGGTCGCTGGATTATCTGATTTTTTATGCTTACTACATTTTGTGCGTCGGCCTGTTCGCGCTGTTCTGGTTTATCTACAGTCCACATCGCTGGCAGTACTGGTCCATACTCGGCACGTCGTTGATTATCTTTGTGACCTGGTTTCTGGTTGAAGTCGGGGTCGCCGTTAACGCCTGGTATGCGCCATTTTATGACCTGATTCAAACTGCACTCAGCGCTCCCCATAAGGTGAAAATTGAGCAGTTCTATCATGAAGTGGGGATCTTTCTTGGTATTGCGCTGATTGCCGTCGTCATTGGCGTGATGAACAATTTCTTCGTCAGCCATTATGTTTTCCGCTGGCGTACCGCAATGAACGAACATTATATGGCGCACTGGCAGCATCTGCGTCATATCGAAGGTGCCGCGCAGCGTGTGCAGGAAGACACTATGCGTTTTGCCTCGACGCTGGAAGATATGGGCGTCAGTTTTATCAACGCCATCATGACGCTGATTGCCTTCTTGCCGGTACTGGTTACGCTTTCTGCGCATGTCCCTGATTTGCCAATAGTCGGACATGTGCCTTATGGTCTGGTGATTGCTGCGATTGTCTGGTCGCTGATGGGAACCGGGATGCTGGCGGTAGTGGGGATAAAACTTCCGGGTCTGGAGTTCAAAAACCAACGTGTGGAAGCGGCTTATCGTAAAGAACTGGTGTACGGTGAAGACGATGCCAACCGCGCGACGCCACCTACCGTTCGCGAACTGTTTCACGCGGTGCGTCAGAACTATTTCCGCCTCTATTTTCACTATATGTACTTCAATATCGCCCGCATTCTTTACCTGCAGGTTGATAACGTTTTCGGGTTGTTCCTGCTGTTTCCATCGATTGTTGCCGGTACGATTACGCTCGGTCTGATGACGCAAATTACCAACGTGTTTGGACAGGTGCGAGGATCGTTCCAGTATCTGATTAACTCCTGGACGACGTTAGTCGAACTGATGTCTATCTATAAGCGTCTGCGCAGCTTTGAACGTGAGCTGGATGGCCAGGAAATTCAGGTAGTTACCAATACACTTAGTTAACAAAGGAGATGTTATGTCGACGGTTTCCCGTCTTTACCCCTGGTCTTGTCTGGCTGTACTGGTGTTGATGGGGTGTAGTAGCCAACCCTCGCAGCCGTTAAAAAAAGGGGAGAAAGCCGTCGATGTGGCGAGCGTCGTGCGCCAGAAAATGCCGTCCAGTGTGAAGGACAGAGACGCCTGGGCGCAGGATCTGGCGAAGACGTTTGAAAGCCAGAAGCTGGCACCGACGGTCGAGAACGTCTGTTCGGTGCTGGCAGTGGCGCAGCAGGAGTCCAACTATCAGGCCGATCCGGTCGTTCCTGGCTTAAGTAAAATTGCCTGGAAAGAGATCGACCGTCGTGCTGAGCGTATGCATATTCCGGTGTTTCTGGTTCATACCGCACTGAAGATTAATTCCCCGACAGGAAAAAGCTACAGTGAGCGCCTGGATTCAGTGAAGACGGAAAAGCAGCTTAGCGCCATCTTTGATGATTTTATCAATATGGTGCCGATGGGACAGACGCTGTTTGGTTCACTAAATCCGGTTCATACCGGCGGTCCGATGCAGGTCAGCATTGCGTTTGCGGAACAGCACACGACGGGATACCCATGGAAAATGGCAGGAACAGTGCGTCAGGAAGTGTTCAGTCGCCGTGGTGGGCTATGGTTCGGAACTTATCATTTGCTGAACTATCCGGCGAACTATAGTGCACCTGTCTTCCGTTTCGCTGACTTTAATGCGGGCTGGTACGCCAGCCGGAATGCCGCTTTCCAGAACGCTGTCAGTAAAGCCAGCGGTGTGAAGCTGGAACTGGATGGTGACTTGATTCGCTACGACAGCAAAGATCCAGGTAAAACGGAGCTGGCAGTACGTAAACTGGTTGGGAAGCTGAATATGAGTGAGAGCGATATTCGGCGTCAACTGCAAAAGGGCGACAGCCTTGCTTTTGAAGAGACCGCGCTTTATGAGAAGGTCTATAAGCTGGCTGAAGCGAAGGTGGGCAAAGCATTACCCCGTGAAATGCTGCCGGGTATTCAACTGGAAAGTCCGAAGATCACCCGCAACCTGACCACTGCGTGGTTTGCTAAACGGGTGGACGAGCGCCGGGCGAAATGTATGGCTCAGTCTGCTTTATGATGGCGTTGGCGCCAGCGCATAAAGCCAGCGACGATGCCAAGGATCAGCCCTCCGGCCAGGAAGGGGATCACGCCAAAAATCGTACCGACGCCAAAACCGATTTCGATTCGCGGACGTCCGGTTTCCTGCATTTGTAGCTGCATCAGTTGCTCGTAAATTCCGGGTGCGTGAGCTAACAGATTTAAAATCTGTGCTCCCACCCAGAAACAGAACAGTACAAATACGGCATACGCAATATTGCCGGTCAGGGAGGAGGTATCCCGATACTTGCCCTTAAAAAGGGTTTTAGAGAGCGTAAAATCAGCCATAAAGACCTCCGGAAATAACCTGCTTCTTTCGACGTAATGCCAACAACTGACAGTGAGTCTGACAGGTGATCGCCATTGTCAATATCAGAATGATGGTAATTTCAGCCAGGGATTATTCCTGGATTTAAGTTTTTTGCGGATAGTCACAAATCTTTAACCTTAAGTGAAATTTTGTGACATTTAAGAAATTCCGCATACACCACAGACGTCTCAGAGAAAATGTGCGAGGATGCGCCTAATGTGTGTTTCTCCGGAGCTGCTATGAACCTGCCTGCTAAAATTCGCCGTGACTGGCACTACTATGCGTTCGCCATTGGGCTTATCTTTATTCTGAATGGTGTGGTGGGATTACTGGGTTTTGAAGCTAAGGGATGGCAAACCTATGCGGTGGGGCTGGTCACATGGGTGATCAGTTTTTGGCTCGCCGGACTCATTATACGCCGTCGTGTGGAAGCTGATGATGTGAAAGATACCCAATAACGTTTTGTTATACCCCTCATACTTCAAGTTGCAGGTGTGTTGGCTTTCCTGGCTCACCCCAGTCACTTACTGATGTAAGCTCCTGGGGATTCACGGCGTGGCCGCCTTTCTGTAACCCGAAATATTTAGGGTATATCAGGCATTCTGGTCAGTTTTACATACTGGTTTTCAACGCACTATCCGCAGCGTGGCGTTCCAGCGCCAGTTCGATCAGACGGGTGATCAAATCGGTATAGCCTAAACCGCTCGCCTGCCACAGTTTTGGATACATACTGATATTGGTAAAGCCTGGCAGCGTGTTGATCTCATTGATCACCACGTCGTTTTCATCAGTCAGGAATACATCCACCCGGGCCATGCCGGCGCAGCCCAGCGTCTGGTATGCCTGAATCGCAATCTCGCGGATCTTATCGTTAATTTCTGGCGCAATCGCCGCAGGAACGACAACTTTTGCCCCGTTGTCGTCAATGTATTTGGTGTCGTAAGCGTAAAAATCACTGTTCAGAACGATCTCGCCACAGGTGCTGGCCTGGGGGTGATCGTTCCCCAGTACCGCGCATTCGATCTCGCGGCCTTTGATCCCTTGTTCCACAACCACCTTATGATCGAATTCAAATGCCAGCGCGACGGCCTGGTTGTACTGTGCTTCGCTGGTGACTTTGCTAACGCCAACGGATGACCCCTGATTGGCAGGTTTCACGAACAGTGGGAGACCCAGGCGTGATTCAACCTCGGCAAAGCTGATGGTGTGGCGGTTTGCGCGGGTGAGCGTAATAAATGGTGCGATGTTTAACCCGGCATCACGCAGCAGACGTTTGGTCACGTCTTTATCCATACAGGCTGCGGAACCAAGCACATCGGAGCCGACGAACGGTAAGTTCGCTACGCGTAGCATGCCTTGCAGAGAACCATCTTCTCCCAGCGTACCGTGAACGATTGGAAAAATAACATCCACCGTTGGCAGCGGCTGACCATTCTGCGCGTCGATCAGTTGATGCTCTTGTTTACCCGGTACCTGAGCGAGGCTGGTTAGTGAAGGACGCAACGCAATATGAGCCGGATCGTCTGCATTAAGCAGATAATTACCGGAATCGCTGACGTGCCATTGCCCTTGTTTATCAATACCTAACAACACAACATCAAAGCGAGTCTTGTCGATGGCATCGACAATATTTTTAGCCGATTGCAATGACACTTCATGTTCTGCTGACTTACCACCAAATACGATTCCTACCCGCAACTTTGCCATCTTAAAAACCCATTCCATGAATGCAAAGCACATACATTACCACGACAAAACGCAGGATTCCTCGGCTTCTGGCAGAATGTTTTCGTGAAGTACAGGGGAACAAATTTGTTTAAACCCGAGTGCGCTGGTTAAAGCATAATCACCTGTATAAAGTGTGGATTTGATGTGATGGATATCACAATTATGATGAGCGGGGAGATAAAATACTAAACTGTGATACATCGCACCGCTGAACCTCCGTCTGGATACGTAATTTGTTAAGCTGCTCGCAGTTTTCAGCTGCTTATCGTTATGAGTCTTATGGAATCCTGGAGAGTTAACCTTATTTCCGTTTGGTTCGGGTGCTTTTTTACCGGACTGGCGATCAGTCAAATCCTGCCTTTTTTACCGCTCTATATCTCCCAGCTTGGGGTGACCTCGCATGAAGCGCTGTCGATGTGGTCCGGCTTAACGTTTAGTGTCACTTTTCTTATTTCTGCCATTGTTGCACCGATGTGGGGTAGCTTAGCCGATCGCAAAGGGCGCAAATTAATGCTGTTGCGCGCTTCGTTAGGGATGGCCATCGCAATTTTACTGCAGGCATTTGCGACTAACGTCTGGCAGCTTTTCCTGCTCCGTGGCGTGATGGGGTTAACATCGGGATATATCCCCAATGCGATGGCGCTGGTCGCGTCACAGGTACCGCGTGAACGCAGCGGTTGGGCGCTGAGTACGCTCTCTACGGCGCAAATTAGCGGTGTTATTGGCGGGCCGCTGATGGGTGGGTTTATTGCCGATCATATCGGCTTACGGGCGGTATTTTGTATTACTGCGGCGCTGCTGGTAGTAAGTTTTCTGGTCACATTGTTTTTAATTAAAGAGGGCGTGCGTCCGACGATTAAAAAAAGTGAACGTTTAAGCGGCAAGGCGGTTTTCGCCTCACTGCCTTATCCGGCGTTGGTGATTAGCCTGTTTTTTACCACTATGGTTATTCAGCTGTGTAACGGCTCAATAGGTCCCATTCTGGCACTGTTTATCAAATCTATGGTGCCAGACAGCACAAACATTGCTTTTCTCAGCGGCTTAATTGCTTCGGTACCTGGCGTATCGGCGCTGATATCGGCGCCCCGACTTGGAAAACTGGGCGATCGAATTGGCACGGAGCGAATTCTTATGGCGACGTTAATCTTCGCCGTGGTGCTCTTTTTCGCCATGTCCTGGGTTACTACGCCATTGCAGTTGGGAATATTGCGTTTCCTGCTTGGTTTTGCCGATGGCGCGATGCTACCTGCTGTGCAGACGTTGCTGGTCAAATATTCCAGCGATCAGATTACCGGTCGCATCTTTGGGTATAATCAGTCGTTTATGTATCTGGGTAACGTCGCAGGGCCATTAATGGGCGCAACGGTATCGGCAATGGCGGGTTTCCGCTGGGTTTTTATCGCGACCGCATGTATTGTACTTATTAATATCTGGCAACTGGCCATCGCGTTACGACGCCGGCGTCATGCGCACTAAGCTCACGTAGGTATTGTATATCTGTGTGATTATTCATCCCCTTACTCTTTAATATTGAATAGTTCTGGAGTAAGGGGCATTGCACATTATTTTGTGTTGTGATTGTTTTCGCAAAACGTCTTATTATTTATAAAAATACAACTTTCATCCCCTAGGCAGTCGTGAGCCATAATGCTAACGTGACCCATATTTTGTAAAGGGAATACGAAAATGAAAAATCTCGTCACTGAGTTACTACTTAAGCTTGCCCAAAAAGAAGAAGAGTCGCAGGAGCTGGCTGCCCAGGTAGAAACGTTAGAGTGGGTTATCATGGAGATGCTAAGCAATATGGCGAAAAATGATCAGCAAATATTGATTCGTCAAATTGAGGGGGCGCTGGCGGGCGTAAGCCGTATGCCGGCATTTTTGACAACTCTGCATAATCCGGGTGAAAGCCTACCAAAAACGTATTGAGCGATCTCCAGAAATTCACTACCCCCTGACATCATAAAAGTGTCACATCAAATACTTATAGTCACTTTGTTTTAATTTTACTGTATTTATACATGGAGAAAATAAAGTGAAACAAAGTGCACTCGCTATTGCCCTGTTACCATTACTGTTTACCCCGGTTATTTATGCTGAATCATCTGCTGTACCGGTTATGGATAATCGTGCCGCCCAGGGGGATATCACCACGCCTGGTGGGGCGCGCCGATTAACCTCTGATCAAACGGCGGCTCTGCGTGATTCACTGATTGATAAACCTGCCCGGAATATTATTTTATTGATCGGTGATGGCATGGGGGATTCAGAAATTACAGCAGCTCGCAATTATGCCGAAGGCGCAGGTGGATTTTTTAAAGGTATTGATGCATTACCTCTGACCGGGCAATACACACATTACGCGTTGGATAAAAAAACGGGTAAACCTGATTATGTAACGGATTCTGCGGCGTCAGCAACGGCGTGGACGACCGGTGTTAAAACCTACAATGGTGCGTTGGGTGTTGATATTCACGAAAAAAATCACACCACGATTCTGGAAATGGCGAAAGCCGCAGGTCTGGCGACAGGCAACGTTTCTACTGCTGAGTTGCAGGATGCGACTCCGGCTGCCCTGGTGGCGCATGTGACCTCACGTAAATGCTACGGTCCGAGTGTAACCGCTGAAAAATGCCCGACCAATGCGCTGGAAAAAGGTGGTAAAGGGTCGATCACGGAACAATTATTGAACGCCCGCGCCGATGTTACGCTTGGAGGTGGGGCAAAAACCTTTGCAGAGACCGCGGCAGCAGGTGACTGGCAGGGGAAAACGCTGCGTGAACAGGCACAGGCGCGTGGATATCAGTTGGTGAGCGATGCCGCAACGCTTGCAGCAATCACTGAAGCCAATCAGGATAAACCGTTGTTGGGTCTGTTCTCCGAGGGCAACATGCCGGTACGCTGGGAAGGTCCGAAAGCGTCATATCACGGCAACATTGATCAACCCGTCGTGACTTGTGCGCCGAACCCAAAGCGTAACGATACCGTGCCCACGCTGGCACAGATGACGGATAAAGCGATTGAGCTGTTGAGCAAAAATGAGAAAGGTTTCTTCCTGCAAGTTGAAGGGGCGTCAATCGATAAGCAGGATCACGCCGCTAACCCATGTGGGCAGATTGGAGAAACGGTCGATCTGGATGAGGCGGTACAGCGTGCGCTAGCATTTGCGAAGAAAGATGGCAACACCCTGGTTGTAGTTACCGCCGATCACGCCCATTCCAGCCAGATTGTTGCGCCGGATACGAAGGCTCCAGGTTTAACCCAGGCGCTGAACACCAAAGATGGCGCGGTAATGGTTATAAGCTACGGCAACTCCGAGGAAGAATCCCAGGAGCATACCGGCAGCCAGTTGCGTATTGCGGCCTATGGACCACATGCTGCGAATGTTGTCGGTCTGACCGACCAAACCGATCTGTTCTACACCATGAAAGCCGCATTAGGGCTTAAATAAGCAGACATCCGGCGGCAATACTTTTGCTGTCGGGTGGTTTTTTTGTGTTTAGCAGCCAGACTTATACCTACATGCTGTCGTTCAGAATAGGGCGGCGTTTAGAGTTGCATGCTTATAAAAGGATGGTGCTATGAAAATAACATTACTGGTTACGTTGCTATTTGGTTTGATTTTCTTAACTACCGTCGGTGCTGCCGAGAAGACATTAACCCCGCAACAACAGCGTATGACCACCTGTAACCAGCAAGCGACGGCGCAAACCTTAAAAGGGGATGCCCGTAAGACGTACATGAGTGATTGCCTGAAAAACAGTAAATCTGCTCCAGAGGAAAAGAGCCTGACGCCACAGCAGCAGAAAATGCGTGAGTGCAATGTCCAGGCGACAGAGCAGTCTCTGAAAGGCGATGATCGTAATAAGTTTATGAGTGCCTGTCTGAAAAAAGCTGCGTAATACATACGGGTGAGCAGAGAAAATCGCTCACCCGAAATATCATACTTTCACCGCCAGACCCCTTCCTATAATTTGGGAAATTTGTTTCAGAATATTCCCAAATACGATGAATGATGAAAATTTCTATCAAAAAAAGGTCGTACAGAATGAAGCGTTATTATCACTTCATCGAAATGACCATCAGCGCTCCGGACTGCGATTTGCCCGACGGATCAGGCTGCCGCGTGCGGTAGGGCTGGGGGGAATGTTTTTCCCCATTGCTTCTGTATTAGTTTCACAGCCGATTACCGGCGGCTGGTGGCTGTTATTGGTGGGATGGGCCTTTGTCTGGCCACACCTGGCGTGGCAGTTGGCGAGCAAAGCAGAAGATCCTCAACATGGTGAATTCACTAATTTAAAAGCGGATGCGATCCTGGCGGGTATGTGGATGGGGATTATGGGGGTTAACCTGCTGCCATCCACGGCACTGCTGATGATTATCTGCATCAACCTGATGGGCGCAGGTGGTGTGCGATTATTCATCGCGGGTGCCGTGTTGTTGGTGGTTTCATGCCTTGTCACGTTGCAGTTAACGGCTATCTCCGTTGCTTTTAGCAGTACACAATTGAGCGTATTGCTATCTTTGCCGGTGCTGGTTATTTATCCGTTGCTGTTTGCCTGGGTCAGCTATCAAACGGTAATAAAGCTGGCGGAGCATAAACGTCGGTTGCAGGTGATGAGTACGCGGGATGGTATGACCGGGGTGTATAACCGACGCCATTGGGAATTTTTACTGCGCAATGAATTTGATAATTGTCGTCGCTATCAGCGTGATGCCACGTTACTGATTATTGATATCGACCACTTCAAGAGCATCAATGATACCTGGGGACATGACGTCGGGGATGAGGCTATCGTCGCTCTGACTCGTCAATTGCAGATGACATTACGCGGCAGTGATGTCATAGGGCGTTTTGGCGGTGATGAGTTTGCTGTGATTATGTGCGGAACGCCGGCTGCCAACGCTATTGCAGCAATGTCGCGGGTCCACGAACGGCTCAGCCAGTTACGCTTATCATGCGCTCCGCAGGTTGCCCTGCGGATTAGCGTGGGTGTGGCGCCCCTGACCGCAGAGACTGAACATTATCGAGAATGGTTAAAATCGGCGGATATGGCGTTATACAAAGCAAAGAATTCCGGACGTAACCGCACTGAAGCGGCGGCCTGACGTCCGGTTATCCACTCAGGATTTGCTGAGTTTCTCCGATTGTTCCATACACTTAACCATCGCTTCAATCACCGAAGAACGGAAGCCGCGTTCTTCCAGGACACGGACAGCTTCAATGGTGGTTCCACCAGGCGAACACACCATATCCTTCAGCTCACCAGGATGCTTACCCGTTTCGAGGACCATTTTCGCCGATCCCATCACCGCCTGTGCCGCGAATTTATACGCCTGTGTGCGCGGCATGCCACCCTGAACAGCTGCATCCGCCATTGCTTCGATAAACATAAAAACATATGCCGGTGCTGAACCGCTGACCCCAACGACTGGGTGAATCATTGATTCTGCGATGACTTCCGCTTCACCAAAGCAGCGGAAAATATTCAACACGTCAGCGGTATCTTCTGGTGTAACCAACGCGTTTGGTGTCACAGATGTCATACCGGCATTAACCAGTGACGGAGTGTTTGGCATTGCGCGAATAATTTTGCGGTCATGACCCAATGCACGGGCGAGCTGATCGAGGGTGACGCCAGCCGCAATAGATACGACCAGTGAATCTTTGCTCAGGCTGGAGGTAATTTCACTCAGCACTTTAATCATGATGCCTGGTTTCACGGCCCCAAAAACAATGTCGGCAATTTGCGCGACTTCCTGCGCAGATTGTGCTGCATTAATGCCGTACTGGTCGTGCAGGGCGGCGACTTTTTCGGGGGAAGGGGTATAGACCCAGATTTGTCCGGGGAGAACCTGGCCGCTGGCGATCAGGCCGCCAAGAATCGCTTTGCCCATGTTACCGCAGCCGATAAACCCAATTTTCTTGTCCATTGTGTCACTCCCTATACGTGATATTCGTTGTTTTACCTGGGAAAGGTAAGCTTAGCGCGGAATGAATGTGTTCAGAAGGAGAAACAGCACTTTGCTGGAAAGTAAAAGCACGAGACAATACGCGATTGCACATGAGTCGGGAGGTGATATGACAATATGGGTGGATGCGGATGCGTGTCCTAATGTGATTAAAGAAATATTATACCGTGCTTCTGAACGTATGCAGATGCCGCTGATTCTGGTGGCAAATCAGAGTTTGCGCGTCCCGCCTTCGCGTTTAATCCGTACTTTACGTGTTCCTGCCGGGTTTGACGTCGCAGATAATGAGATTGTGCGCCAGTGTAATGTGGGCGATTTAGTGATCACGGCGGATATCCCGTTGGCTTCTGAGGTTATTGAAAAAGGTGCGGCTGCACTAAACCCACGCGGAGAACGTTATACCGAAGCGACAATCCGTGAACGCCTGACGATGCGTGATTTTATGGATACCCTGCGTGCCAGTGGGATCCAGACCGGCGGGCCTGATAGTCTTTCACCACGCGATCGCCAGCATTTTGCAGCTGAACTTGATAAATGGTGGTTGGAAGTTCAGCGCAGAAAATAGTGGCTGTAATTTATTTTTTACACTTTCATCATGGTGAATTCTTGTTATAGTAGGGCTTAATTAATTTAATTGCCCTAAGTGGAATGTATTGTTTACACTTTGGTGATGTACTAGTTTGATGGTATGATTATAACTTTAACAGCATCAGATCCCGCTCGCTTGCGGTTCTCTGGGGAATTTCTGTGATGACGCAACCTCTTTTTCTTGTTGGCCCCCGGGGGTGTGGTAAGACGACAACCGGAATGGCGCTCGCCAAGGCTATCGATTTCCAATTTGTTGATACCGATCGCTGGTTGCAATCTCATGTACAAATGACCGTGGCGGAAATTGTCGAAAGAGAGGGATGGGAGGGGTTTCGCGCCCAGGAGACGGCTGCTCTGGAAGCCGTTACCGCACCTTTAACCGTTGTTGCGACCGGCGGCGGTATCATTCTCACCGAATACAACCGGCACTACATGCGCAATAGTGGTGTAGTCATTTATTTAAGCGCACCCGTATCAGTACTGGTTAACCGCCTGGAGGCCGCGCCGGAAGAAGGGTTACGCCCGACCTTAACCGGTAAACCATTAACTGAAGAAGTGCAGGAAGTGCTGGAGCAGCGCGATGTCCTGTATCGGGAAGCGGCGCACTACATTGTTGATGCAACAAATAAACCTTCTCAGGTTGTTGCCGATATTCTGGGGCTACTGTCGCAGCCGGCGTCACGGTTACAGGGTGGTGTCTATACTTAAAGCTCATCCACTCAAAAGGAAGAGATATGCCGACAAAACCACCTTACCCGCGTAAAGCTACCATTGTGACAGTTGAGAAAGGGACGCCTGGCCAGACGGTAACCTGGTATCAACTTCGCGCCGATCATCCTAAACCCGATTCATTGATCAGTGAACATCCTTCCGCGCAAGAGGCCATGGACGCCAAAAAGCGCTATGAGGATCCCGATAAAACCTGACGCCAGGCGTTGCTGGTAAAGAAATCAGAGTACCCTCTGCTCGTATCGGTATCACATTTTTCGCACGTCGTCATACACAGCGAAAATTGAAAATTAAACGATAACAACATAATACTGGAATGATTAGGAATCTTTACATTATGCCTTGCTTATCTGCTGCTACGCTTTTGAGCATTTGTAGCGCAGGTAGGTGTCCGGCATTTGCCTGGGAATTCATGACGCAGTAAGAAGACGGTGGAGTAACAAATGAGTACGTCGCTGGCTATCCTCACGATTGGTGTTGTCCCGATGAGTGAGGTATTACCGCTCCTGACGGAATATATTGATGAGCAACACATCACGCACCATAGTCTGCTGGGGCAGATGCAGAGGGAAGATGTGATGCTCGAATATGCCGTATCGCCAGGTGATGATTTGTTATTAACGTTGCTCAGCGACCATCGGCTTGCTCATGTCTCGCGCCAGAAAGTTGAGCGCGATCTCCAAAGCATTGTTGAAGTGCTGGATAACCAGGGTTTTGACGTCATCTTATTGATGAGTACCGCTTCAATTGCCCGCCTGACGGCACACAATAGCATCCTGCTTGAGCCCCTACGTATTATCCCCCCTCTGGTGGCATCGATTGTGGATGGGCATCAGGTCGGGGTGATTGTGCCTGTCACTGAGTTGCTTGAGGCCCAGGTGAGTAAATGGCAGGTATTACAGACCCCGCCAGTTTATGCCGTGGCAAATCCTCTTGATGGATCCGCACAACAACTGATCGATGCGGGGAAAGATCTCATTGAGCAAGGTGCTGATGTGATCATGCTGGATTGTTTAGGGTTTAATCAGCGACATCGTGATTTACTGCAAAAATCGCTGGATGTTCCGGTGCTTTTGTCTAATGTCCTGATTGCGCGGTTGGCTTCAGAACTGCTCGCTTAATTTTGCGTGACAGGTGGAACGTCAGGCCCCTATATTGTTTGTTAACTTAATAACGAGATAGGGCCAGTTGTATGCTTCAAAGTAATGAATACTTTTCCGGCAAAGTAAAATCGATTGGTTTTACCAGCAGCAGTACTGGCCGTGCCAGCGTTGGCGTCATGGCGGAAGGCGAATACACTTTCGGTACTGCGGCACCTGAAGAGATGACGGTGGTTAGCGGCGCGCTGAATGTGTTGCTGCCAGGGGAAACTGAGTGGAAAGTGTATGCTGCAGGGGACGTGTTCAACGTGCCAGGGCACAGTGAGTTTCATCTGCAGGTGGCAGAGCCAACATCGTATCTTTGCCGCTATTTGTAATTGTAAAATGCCGGATGACGAAACTGCCATCCGGCACATCCTAATCAGCGCTGTGCTTCTCCGCCTAATCCTTCCACCAGGCTTTTGATTAACGCCGCCAGTTCTCCGGTCATCAGGATGAAATCGGCATCAAAACGTTGAGCATAGTCTTCTCTGTCGATGTCTTCGTTTTGATCGCGCAGTTCATCACTGAACTTCAGACGCTTTAGTGAGCCATCGTCACACATCATAAACTGAATACGTTGTTGCCAGTCGAGAGCCAGTTTGGTGACGACTTTACCGGCTTCAATATGAACGGCAATCTCGTCGCTCACCAGATCCTGTTTCTTCGCGCGGATCACGCCGCCATCTTCCAGCATGGCTTTCAGTTCCGCTTCATCCAGCAACTGGAAGCCCTGGGCGACAGAGCCGGAACGCACCCATTCGGTGAGCGTTAACTCGATCGGATTTTCCAGCGCTAACGGAACAACCGGCAGAGAACCCAGGCTTTTACGCAACAACGCCAGCGTATCTTCCGCTTTCTTCGCGCTTGCGCAGTCGACCATGATCAGGTCATTGACGGTGTCTATCCACATCATTGTCTGGCTGAAGCGGCTAAAGGCGCGCGGCAGCAATGAATGCAACACTTCATCTTTAAGCGAGTCTTTTTCGGTCTTTTTGAGTTTGCGACCCTGCTCAGCTTCCAGTTTGAATATTTTTGCTTCAAGCGCCTGCTTAATCACAGGGGATGGCAGGATTTTCTCTTCTTTGCGGGCGCAGATAATAATTTGGCCGTTGGCGGTATGCGTCAATGCATCGCTGTGCGATCCCATCGGCGGAACCCAACCCATTTTTGCCATATCCTGGCTGCCACAAGGGGTAAACGTCATTGAGGCTAGCTGTTTTTCCATCTCTTCGGCACGCAAAGAAACATCGCGGCTAAGACGGTAAACCATTAAATTTTTGAACCACAGCATGATAATTTCCACGGCCTTGTCGTTAAATCCAGCGGGCATAATAGCGAATTGTCGCTATGCTTGCATTGTTAATCGGGAAGAGGGACATACAGTGCGTATAGGTATCGATTTAGGCGGCACGAAAACAGAAGTGATTGCGCTAGGTGATGTGGGCGAACAGCTTTTTCGCCATCGCCTGCCCACGCCGCGTGATGATTACCGGCAAACAATAGAAACAATCGCTACGCTGGTGGAAATGGCGGAAAACGCAACCGGCCAGACGGGAACCGTTGGTATGGGGATCCCTGGTTCGATTTCCCCTTACACTGGTGTGGTGAAGAACGCCAACTCGACCTGGCTCAATGGTCAGCCTTTTGATAAAGATTTAAGCGCGCGGTTGAAGCGTGAAGTGCGTCTGGCAAACGATGCCAACTGTCTGGCCGTTTCTGAAGCGGTAGATGGCGCGGCGGCGGGTGCGCAAACCGTGTTTGCAGTGATTATCGGTACGGGATGTGGTTCTGGCGTGGCTTTGAATGGGCGAGCGCATACCGGTGGCAACGGTACGGCGGGAGAGTGGGGACATAACCCGCTACCGTGGATGGATGAGGATGAACTGCGTTATCGGCAGGAAGTGCCTTGTTATTGCGGCAAACAGGGCTGTATTGAAACCTTCATTTCTGGGACTGGGTTTGCTACGGATTATCATCGGCTGAGCGGAAATCAGCTAAAAGGCAGTGAAATTATTCGCCTGGTAGATGAGCAGGATGCCCTGGCTGAGCAGGCACTGAGACGATATGAGTTACGCCTGGCGAAATCGTTAGCTCATGTGGTGAACATTCTTGATCCTGACGTCATTGTACTGGGCGGCGGGATGAGCAATGTCGACAGGTTGTATCAAACGGTCCCGTCGTTGATTAAGCAGTTTGTCTTCGGCGGCGAGTGTGAAACGCCTCTACGAAAAGCGCTGCACGGTGACTCCAGCGGCGTACGCGGTGCGGCCTGGCTGTGGCCGCAAGAGTCATAATCTCTTTTGCCGGATAACCCGTCATACTTCAAGTTGGCTGCGCGTTACCCGGCTCGTCCATTAACCTCATTCTGACGGGCCGCCGCTCCGCAGCATTCAAATCTGCTCCTGACAGATTTGTCACTCCCCCAGTCACTTACCTGAGTAAGCTCCTGGGGCTTCACTCAATTGCCGCCTACAAGCAACTCGAATTATTTTGGGTATGCACGTTTATCTGTGCTATCCGGCATTACAACAGAGTCTGGCCTATTCCACCGCAAACATCCTGTCGAGTTTGCTGTAACCCAGTCCATTGATTTTTTTAACTTTTATCTGCACCGGAATACGCTCTTTCATCGCTTCGACGTGGCTGATAACCCCAATGGTCTTGCCGGTAGCGTTAAGGGCATCCAGCGCGTCCAGGGCGGTATCAAGCGTCTCGCTGTCCAGCGTGCCAAAGCCTTCATCGAGGAACAGGGAATCAATTCGCGTCTTGTGGCTGACCAGATCGGACAGCGCCAGCGCCAGTGCCAGACTGACGAGGAAGCTTTCGCCGCCGGAAAGTGTCCGGGTATCGCGAACGGCATCGGCCTGCCAGGTATCAACCACTTCCAGCTCCAGCGCTTCGCTGGCTTTTCTCTGTAGCAGGTAGCGGCCATGCAGGCGGGTCAGTTGGTTATTGGCCAGCCAGACCAGATTATCCAGCGTCAGCCCCTGCGCAAATTTGCGGAACTTGTCACCTTCTTTAGAGCCGATAAGGGCGTTCAGATAACCCCAGTCTTCGACCTGCTGCGAGACCTTTTCAATCTCCTGCATCAGACTCTTTTGTTGCTGACGGTTTTCGGCATCTTGCTTGAGCTGCTGGCGAATTTCTCCCTGACGGGTGGCGTTATCCCGTAGCCTTTGAGCGAGCTGCGTCAGCGTATCGCGAAGATGTTCCTGACTAAGGGTGAGGTCCGCGCCGACGGGCGGTTGCTGTTGGTGCGTCGCCAGCGCCTGTGTCGATTGATTGACCAGTGTTTGAGCCTGCTGTAACTGGCTTTCCAGCGACTGCTTTAGCTGTTCGAGTCGGTTAAAGGTCTCTTCATCCAGCAGGGCGGCAAGAAAAGCGTCGCGATCGTCGAAGATGCTGGTTTGCAGTGCGGCATCAAATTGCGCCTGAATCTCAGCGACGCGTTGGAGGTCTTGTGCCTCCTGCTGTTGCAGTGTTTGCAACTGGCCCTGTAACGAAAGGCAATCATCGTGCACCTGTCGCCAGTTTTCCAGTGACAGGTTATCTTCGTTATCCTGAATGACTTCGGTCTCAGGTAGTGTTTCCAGCAGAGGAGTAAGTTGTGCAATCTGCGCTTGTAGCTCGGTCAGTTCACTCTGGCGGCTCTGCCATATTTGTGTTTCGCTTGCCCGCTCGCTGAGCCACGCAGCTTCTTCACCATTGGCAGGAAGAGACAGGCCATTCCGGGTTAGCTCAGCCTGCAACGTGCTCTGGCGTTGATCAATCTGTTGCTGCAGGTGAGAGATTTGTTCTGTATGCGCGGTGATTTGTGCCTGCAGGGCATGGCGCAGGCTCAACTGGTGAAGTTGTTGCTCGTGCTCTTCTTCGGCGGCGAGCCAACTGGAGATATCGTCCTGCGGTTGGAGGGTAATGTTCAGACCGGCGGTCACTGTTTGCCACTCTTGAGTAAGTGCTTGCTCCTCCTGAGAAAGCGTCTGCGCTTCGTGTTCATCACGCTGTAGCTGCTGAGTTATTGCGTCGAGCTGCCCACGTAGGGTAGAGCCTTCATCAGCCAGCGTTTTGACCTCTTTTTCTAACGCTTCACGCCGTGCCTGGTTGACGCTCAGCTCAAGCGTTTGATAAGTCGCGATCGCCGGATGCGTGGTGGAGCCGCAGAGTGGACACGGTTGGCCTGACTGCAGTAATGCCCGCTGACTTTCCAGATCTTTAATGCGGGCTTCCTGATCGCAAATCGTTTTTACATCAGCAAGTTGCTGATTCTTATCTTTATAGCGCTGGCGTTTATCCGCCAGAGCGGCGTTGCGCTGAAGCTGCTCCTGCTGTCGCTGTTGGATAGTCGTGCGCAGTTGCGTTAGCTGTTTTTGCCTGGGGGCAATTTGCCCATGAAGCGTGCTCAGACGCTGGCGTAACGGACGAAGCTGTGCATGTTGCGCCAGCGCCAGGGATACGTCTTCAGCCGAAAGTGACAGCGTCGGTTGCGCAAGAGCCTCCAGTTTACGCGTGTCGTTCTCCCGCAACTGTTGCCACTGGCGTAGCTGGTTTTTGGCGTCAGACTGCTGGGCAAAGAGTGCTTTCCACCCCGCCAGTTCGCTGTTCCATAAACGGAAACGGTCATGCTCGGCCAGCCAGTTCGTTAACGTCTGTTTTGCGGTTAACATTATGACGGATTGCCTTTGCGCATGCTGACGAATGCGACTGCGCAGCGCTAAGCTGTGGTGTAAGCGAGCATTCACTTCTTGAATATTCTGGCGTGTTTGGGTGAGTGTAGCCGTTTGTTCCTGAATTCGATCCCAGTACGGGCGTAATGCTCTGGCAGGTAGTGCCAGGCTGAGTGACGCCAGCTGCGGCTGCGCTTGTTCCTGCGCCTCTTGTGCGACCCGCAACGCATGCTGATGGCGGTTTATTTCCGTCTGTAGCTCATTTTGCCGAATTAACCAGTTGAGGTGCTGTTGCTGAGTTTGCTGACTGACAATATGCTGTTTTTCTTCGTCAGTAAGTACCTGCAAACTTTCTGTGAGCGATTGCACCTGTTCTGTTGCTAACAGCGAAACGCCGCTGGCCTGCGCCTGCAGTTTTTCCAGCTCTGTGCGGGCCGTTTTGTGTTTTTCAAATACCATCGCCGAGATTTGGCCGTAGATCTCTGTGCCGGTCAGCTCTTCCAGCAGTTCGGCACGTTCTTTCGGTTTGGCGTTAAGAAACGCGGCAAACTGCCCCTGTGAAAGCAGCATGGAGCGGGTAAATCGTCCGTAGTCCAGCCCGGTGAGCGTGGCGGTCATCTCCAGTTTGTCTTTGACTTTATCTGCAAGGATTTTCCCGTCGGCGCAACGGGCAAGCTCTACGCGTGGGACCTGCAGGTTACCTTCTGGCTGGTTACGGGCACGGTTCTGGCTCCAGAAGGCACGATAGGCTTCGCCTTTGACTTCGAATTCCACTTCCGCCAGACACTCTGCGGTGTCGCGGGTCATCAGATCGTTTTGTGACTGAGATACGTTACTCAGTCGCGGTGTTTCGTGGTACAGCGCGAGGCAAATAGCATCCAGCAGTGTGGTTTTTCCAGCCCCTGTCGGACCGGTGATAGCGAACAAGCCGTTGCTGGCGAACGGCTCTGCCGTGAAATCGACTTTCCATTCCCCTTTCAGGGAGTTCAGGTTTTTCAGGCGCAAGCTGAGAATTTTCATGCTTCATGCTCCCCGGCGAGTGTCTGTAATGTGGTACTGAACAGCTGATTCAGGCGTTCGCGCTGTGGTTCTTCCAGCTCTTCCAGCGCCAGGCGGCGGTCAAAGACCTCTGTCACGCTCAGTTCGCTCAGCGTTTCGCGTCGTTCATTCGCCATAATACGTTCACGCTGTTCCCGGCTGCGGCGTACCAGCAAGACTTCTACCGGTAAGTCTTCAGTTAAGGCCTGAATTTTACGCTGCATATCGTGCAGATAATCATCAGTGGTAATTTCGATATCTAACCAGACGGGCGGTTCCTGATCTGTGTCGCGCCACTGCTCAAGTTGAGCAGTAATAGACGCTAAATCGCCTTTCAGTACCGCAAGCGGCTGTGTAACCGGCACGGTGAGGTTTTCAACCGCGCGCAGCTTACCCTCTTCGAAACTCACCAGATGAACGCATTTATTTTTGCCGCACTCATCAAAACTCAGCGCAATCGGCGAGCCACAGTAGCGAATATGCTCTGTTCCGCCGATGACCTGCGCCCGGTGAATATGTCCCAGCGCGATGTAATCCGCTGGCGGGAAATTTTGTGCCGGAAATGCATCCAGCGTGCCAATGTAGATGTCACGAACGGCGTCACTTTTACTGGCACCGACGGTAGTCAGATGCCCTGTCGCAATAATGGGCAGGTTCTGGTCGCCGCGTAGCTTACAGGCGTCCTCATATTGCTGTTGATAATAGTCGGTGATGGCTCCCAGCAGATGCTGCTGCTTTTCTCCGCCTGTGAGTCCTGCCTGGCTGGTGATGATGTCGCGTGGACGTAAAAAAGGGATCGGGCATAATATCGCACCCGGCGTGCCGTCGCGGCGCTGGAGTATCTGTGGCGCATGACCTGCGCTGGCGACCACCGTGGTGTTCAGAAACGCCAGAATATCGCGGGATTCATTGAGCGTGGCGACAGAGTCGTGGTTTCCTGCCAACACCACCAAATGACAACCTGTTTGTTGCAGATTTACAACAAAGCGATTGTATAGCTCACGGGCGTAGCTTGGGGGAGAGCCGGTATCAAAAATATCGCCAGCCACAATAATCGCATCCACCTGATGGGATTGTGCCGTATCCAGAAGCCAGTCGAGAAAGGCCTGATGCTCAGCGGCGCGGCTCTTGCTGTAGAAGTTTTGGCCCAGATGCCAGTCAGACGTGTGAAGGATGCGCATAAGTGTTCCATGGCAAAAAACGTGAACAGGATTATAACCTTTGCAGGACGGTAATATCTTGCCTCCGGGCTGTCATAATTCAACAACCTTCGTTAAACCTGGACTATCTTTTCATAAATCTGTCATAAATCTGACGCATAATGACACCGTATTGATGATAAACGAGTTAATTAAAAAACAGGGCAAATCATGGCGAGACGTATTCTGGTCGTAGAAGATGAAGCTCCAATTCGTGAAATGGTCTGCTTCGTGCTCGAGCAAAACGGTTTTCATCCCGTAGAAGCCGAAGACTATGACAGTGCTGTGAACCAACTTAATGAACCCTGGCCGGATCTCATCCTGCTGGACTGGATGCTTCCGGGCGGGTCGGGTCTGCAGTTCATTAAACATCTCAAGCGAGAAGCGATGACGCGGGACATTCCTGTGATGATGCTGACGGCAAGAGGGGAAGAGGAGGACCGCGTGCGTGGTCTGGAAACCGGTGCAGATGACTATATCACTAAGCCGTTTTCTCCCAAGGAACTGGTAGCGCGTATTAAAGCCGTTTTGCGTCGTATTTCGCCAATGGCGGTTGAAGAGGTCATTGAGATGCAGGGCCTGAGCCTGGATCCAACCTCGCATCGTGTGATGACCGGCGAGGATCCGCTTGATATGGGACCCACCGAATTCAAGTTATTGCATTTCTTTATGACCCACCCTGAGCGCGTCTACAGTCGCGAGCAATTACTCAATCATGTCTGGGGCACCAATGTTTACGTGGAAGACCGGACAGTAGATGTGCATATCCGCCGGTTGCGCAAGGCGCTGGAGCACAGCGGACACGATCGCATGGTGCAGACGGTGCGTGGGACGGGATATCGTTTTTCGACCCGCTTCTGACTGGTAAGAATACAAGCCTAATGGACCTGGCTGTAAATGGAGTATGACGTTTGCTTGAACGATTGTCATGGAGAAGGCTGGTACTGGAGCTGATACTTTGCTGCATACCGGCTTTTATCCTTAGTGCTTTTTTCGGTTATCTGCCCTGGTTTTTACTGGCGTCGGTAACAAGCCTGCTTGTCTGGCATTTCTGGAATTTATTACGTTTGTCCTGGTGGTTGTGGGTCGACAGGAGTATGACACCACCGCCGGGGCGAGGCAGTTGGGAACCGTTGCTGTACGGTTTGCATCAAATGCAGCTACGTAACAAGAAGCGCCGTCGTGAACTGGGTAATCTGATCAAACGCTTTCGTAGTGGGGCTGAATCACTCCCCGATGCGGTTGTACTGACTACCGAAGAGGGCGGTATTTTCTGGTGTAATGGCCTGGCGCAGCAGGTTCTGGGATTACGCTGGCCGGACGATAGCGGCCAAAATATTCTTAACCTGCTGCGTTACCCGGAATTCACGTTGTACCTGAAAACGCGCGACTTTAGTCGACCGATCAATTTGGTTCTCAATACCGGACGACATCTGGAAATTCGCGTGATGCCCTATACCGATAAGCAATTGCTGATGGTGGCGCGTGATGTCACCCAGATGCACCAACTGGAAGGTGCGCGGCGTAACTTTTTTGCCAACGCCAGCCATGAGCTGCGTACACCAATCACGGTGCTGCAAGGCTATCTGGAAATGATGCAGGAACATCCCCTGGAAGGTGCAACGCGAGAAAAAGCGCTGCACACCATGCGTGAGCAAACACAGCGTATGGAAGGGCTGGTTAAGCAACTGCTGACATTGTCGAGAATCGAGGCCGCACCAGCGCTGCTGTTGAATGAAAAAGTCGATGTGCCGGTGATACTGCGCGTGGTTGAACATGAGGCGCAAACGCTGAGCCAGAATAAACACACCTTTACCTTTGACGTTGATAGCCAGCTAAGTGTGTTGGGTAATGAGGAGCAACTGCGCAGTGCTATCTCGAATCTTATCTATAACGCGGTCAACCATACTCCTGCGGGAACGCACATCACCGTTCGCTGGCAGCATGTGACCCAAGGCGCTGAGTTCAGCGTCGAAGACAACGGCCCCGGCATTGCTTCTGAGCATATCCCGCGTCTGACTGAGCGATTTTATCGCGTAGATAAAGCGCGATCCCGGCAAACGGGCGGTAGTGGATTAGGGCTGGCGATCGTGAAGCATGCGTTAAATCATCATGACAGTCGGTTGATTATCGACAGTGCACCAGGAAAAGGAACGCGGTTTAGTTTCATACTCCCGGAACGTTTAATTGCCAAAAGTAACCGCTAACGCTTATTTGTAATGTTAACTTTCCAAAAGCCAGCGCAAGCTGGCTTTTTTCATCATCGTCAATAATGACATCCTGAATTTTACGACGTTTGATTGTTTTTTGTTCGCATTATTGCCCATGACTTTTTCACGGGAATGGTGTTTTGTGCTGGTTCAATTTTTCATATCACTATATTGTTCTGGTTTTTAGATCCCACCTTGCTTTAAAACGTTATAAGCGTTTAAATTGCGCACCAAGTGCTGTCATACCGACTGCATTTACGCGGTAAATCGAAAAACTATTCTTCGCTGCGTCTGGTTGGGAGGATATCCCGCTGGAATTGATTAAAAATGCCGCTGTATTGTCCCTCAGGGAACGGCAGAAAATTAAACGTTTTCAACACCACATCCACAGGCTGTAAGACTTTATGACCCATCAGTTAAAATCACGCGATATTATCGCCCTGGGATTTATGACATTTGCACTGTTCGTTGGTGCAGGTAACATCATTTTCCCCCCAATGGTTGGTTTGCAGGCCGGCGAACACGTCTGGACTGCGGCTTTTGGCTTTTTGATTACCGCCGTTGGTCTTCCGGTGCTTACCGTTGTAGCGCTGGCGAAAGTCGGTGGCGGTGTAGACAGCCTGAGCACCCCGATCGGCAAAGTAGCAGGTTTACTGCTGGCTACCGTTTGTTATCTGGCGGTAGGGCCGTTATTTGCTACTCCGCGTACCGCGACAGTCTCTTTTGAAGTGGGAATTGCTCCGCTGACTGGTGACTCGGCGCTGCCGTTGTTTATCTATAGCGTGGTTTATTTCGCGATTGTTATTCTGGTGTCGCTCTATCCGGGCAAACTGCTGGATACGGTGGGGAATTTCCTTGCGCCGCTGAAAATTATTGCGCTGGTTGTGCTTTCTGTTGCAGCGATTGTCTGGCCTGCGGGCCCGATCAGTAACGCCATGGAAGCCTATGAAACCGCAGCGTTTTCTAATGGCTTCGTGAACGGGTATCTGACAATGGATACGCTGGGTGCGATGGTCTTTGGTATTGTTATTGTTAACGCCGCTCGTTCGCGTGGCGTTACTGAAGCGCGTCTGCTGACCCGTTATACCGTCTGGGCGGGTCTGATGGCTGGTGTGGGCTTAACGCTGTTGTACCTCGCGTTGTTCCGCCTGGGTTCTGACAGTGCGACGCTGGTCGATCAGTCTGCTAATGGTGCTGCGATTCTGCATGCGTATGTTCAGCATACCTTCGGTGGCGCAGGTAGCTTCTTGCTGGCCGCACTGATTTTTATTGCTTGTCTGGTGACTGCAGTTGGCCTGACCTGTGCGTGCGCTGAGTTCTTTGCCCAGTATGTGCCGCTGTCTTATCGTACGCTGGTGTTTATCCTCGGCGGCTTCTCGATGGTGGTATCGAACCTGGGTCTGAGCCACCTGATTCAGATCTCCATTCCGGTGCTGACGGCTATCTATCCGCCATGCATCGCACTGGTTGTATTAAGCTTTACCCGCTCATGGTGGCATAATTCTTCCCGCGTCATTGCACCTGCGATGTTTATCAGCCTGATTTTTGGTATCCTTGATGGCATTAAAGCTTCTGCAATTGGCGACATCTTACCGGCCTGGACCCAGCGTTTACCGCTGGCGGAACAAGGTCTGGCGTGGTTGATGCCAACAGTCGTGATGGTGGTCCTGGCAGTAATCTGGGATCGCGCAGCGGGTCGACAAGTGACCTCCAGCGCACACTAAAATCACTGACAATAAGTTTTAACCACGGGGCTATTAATATGGCCCCGTGGTTTTTTTATTGTGTTAACAGGTTAGGAATCGATGGAAAGTAATAACAAGCTAAAGCGTGGGCTGAGCACCCGGCACATTCGCTTTATGGCATTAGGTTCAGCAATTGGTACCGGGCTGTTTTATGGTTCGGCCGATGCCATCAAAATGGCGGGGCCAAGCGTACTTTTGGCCTATCTTATCGGTGGCGTGGCGGCGTACATAATTATGCGTGCGCTGGGCGAAATGTCAGTTCATAACCCTGCAGCCAGCTCTTTTTCGCGCTATGCGCAGGAAAACCTCGGGCCTCTCGCGGGCTACATTACCGGTTGGACCTACTGTTTTGAAATCCTGATTGTCGCCATCGCCGATGTTACTGCCTTCGGTATTTATATGGGTGTCTGGTTCCCGGCCGTACCGCACTGGATTTGGGTCCTCAGCGTGGTATTGATTATCTGCGCCATTAACCTGATGAGCGTGAAGGTGTTTGGTGAACTGGAGTTCTGGTTCTCATTCTTTAAAGTCGCCACTATTATCATCATGATTGTTGCTGGTTTCGGCATCATCATCTGGGGCATTGGTAACGGTGGGCAACCGACCGGCATCCACAACCTGTGGAGTAACGGCGGCTTCTTCAGCAACGGCTGGCTCGGTATGGTGATGTCGCTGCAAATGGTAATGTTCGCCTATGGCGGGATTGAGATTATTGGCATTACCGCAGGTGAAGCAAAAGACCCGGAAAAATCTATCCCGCGTGCTATCAATTCTGTACCGATGCGTATCCTGGTGTTTTATGTGGGCACGCTGTTCGTCATTATGTCCATCTACCCGTGGAACCAGGTCGGTACAGATGGAAGCCCGTTTGTACTGACCTTCCAGCATATGGGGATTACTTTTGCCGCCGGTATCCTGAATTTTGTGGTGCTGACCGCTTCGTTGTCGGCGATCAACTCTGACGTCTTTGGCGTAGGCCGTATGCTGCACGGTATGGCGGAGCAGGGCAGCGCGCCGAAAATGTTTGCTAAAACCTCACGTCGCGGTGTGCCGTGGGTGACGGTGATGGTGATGACATTCGCACTGTTGTTTGCGGTTTATCTCAACTACATCATGCCGGAAAACGTCTTCCTGGTGATTGCCTCACTGGCAACGTTTGCCACGGTATGGGTGTGGATTATGATTCTGCTGTCGCAGATTGCCTTCCGCCGCCGTCTGCCGCCGGAAGAGGTTAAGGCGCTGAAATTCAAAGTGCCTGGCGGAGTGACGACGACCGTTGTTGGCCTGATTTTCCTGGTCTTTATTATCGCGCTCATCGGTTACCACCCGGATACTCGTATTTCGCTTTACGTTGGTTTCGCGTGGATTATCCTGTTGTTGGTTGGCTGGGTATTTAAGCGTCGTCGCGAGCGTCAACTGGCTGAAGCACAGTAATTTTTTTCCGGATGACCGCTATGTCTTATCTGGCCTACTCGAGAGTGTGTAGGCCAAAGATGCGTAGCGCCATCCGGCGAAATCTCCTCCCCCGAACTCCTCCCCCAATAAACGTTAAGATGATGAGTGATCCTGCACTTCGCTATGGCAAGGTGGCTTCATTTTCATCAAAGGGGATACGTGATGTTGAACGCCTGGCACCTTCCGGTTGCCCCATTTGTTAAACAAAACAAAGATCAACTGACGATTACGTTATGGCTGGCGGGAGATAATCCTCCCCAACGTATAACGCTACGCGCGGAAAATGATAACGAAGAGATTTCGCTGATTATGCGTAAGCAGCGCAGCCAGCCTCAGCCTGGCGTTACTGCGTGGCGAGCCGCAATCGATCTTTCCAGCGGTCAACCTCGTCGGCGTTATAGCTTTAAATTGTTGTGGCTTGATCGTCAGCTGTGGTTTACCCCGCAGGGATTCAGCCGTATTCCGCCAGCACGTCTGGAACAGTTCGCCGTGGATGTGCCGGATAACGGACCGCAATGGGTGGCCGATCAGATTTTCTATCAGATTTTCCCGGACCGTTTTGCACGTAGCCAGTCACGTGAAGCGTATCAGAACAACGTTTATTACCACCATGCAGCAGGACAGGATATTGTGCAGCGTGAGTGGGATGAGCCGCTGACTGCGCAGGCTGGCGGTTCCACGTTCTATGGCGGTGATCTGGACGGTATCAGTGAGAAACTGCCCTATCTGAAAACGTTGGGCGTAACCGCGCTATATCTGAACCCGGTGTTTACCGCACCAAGCGTACATAAGTACGATACTGAAGATTATCGTCATGTTGATCCACAGTTTGGTGGCGACAGGGCGTTACTGCGCCTGCGACACAATACACAGGCGCAGGGAATGCGGCTGGTTCTGGACGGCGTATTTAACCACAGCGGCGATTCGCACGCCTGGTTTGACCGGCATAGTCGGGGAACGGATGGCGCATGCCATAACCCACATTCCCCCTGGCGCGATTGGTACCATTTTTCAACGGAAGGCGTCGCGCTGGACTGGCTGGGGTATTCAAGCCTGCCCAAACTGGACTTTGCATCTGAAAGCCTGGTGAATGAAATCTATCGCGGCGAAGACAGCATTGTCCGTCACTGGTTAAAAGCACCATGGAATATGGATGGCTGGCGGCTTGATGTCGTACACATGTTGGGTGAAGCCGGTGGTGCGCGCAATAACCTCCAGCATGTTGCCGGGATCGCGCAGGCGGCGAAAGAAACTCAGCCAGAAGCATACATTGTTGGCGAACATTTCGGTGATGCGCGTCAGTGGTTGCAGGCTGATGCTGAAGATGCCGCGATGAACTATCGTGGCTTTACCTTTCCCATATGGGGATTTCTTGCCAATACCGATATCTCTTACGATCCGCAGTTTATTGATGCCCGAACCTGTATGGCGTGGATGGATAACTATCGTGCAGGTTTATCACATCAGCAGCAACTGCGCATGTTCAATCAGCTCGACAGCCACGACACGGCCCGTTTTAAATCGCTGCTAGGTAAAGATGTCGCGCGCCTGCCGCTGGCGGTAGTCTGGTTGTTTACCTGGCCGGGGGTTCCCTGTATCTACTACGGTGATGAAGTTGGGCTGGACGGTAATAACGATCCGTTTTGCCGCAAGCCGTTCCCATGGCAGAAGGACAAACAGGATTCTGACCTGCTGGCGCTGTATCAGCGGCTGGCTAAAATGCGTCATCAGAGTCAGGCGCTACGCCACGGCGGTTGTCAGGTGATTTACGCAGAGGATAACGTGGTGGTATTTGTGCGAGTACTAAACCGACAGCGCGTGCTGGTAGCAATCAATCGTGGCCAGGCCTGTGAAGTGGTGTTGCCAGCCACGCCATTGCTCAATGCCAGCCAATGGCTGCACAAAGAAGGCAAAGGCCAGCTCGCGGATGATATTCTGACGCTACCTGCGATTTCTGCCTCAATCTGGATGTGTCATTGATACAAACGCGCAATCTCCTCACTGGTCAGCAGCGTTTCCCGCCACCAGCGCTGCGCCAGTCCGTCATTGCTATTGCGCCACGCCATATAGGCGACGTCTTTTTGACGAAAAGACAACACGGGTTTTTCCACCAGCTCGCCTGTGGCTAACCATGGGCTTGCGATGTGGCGTGGGAGAAATCCGCAACCGGTTCCCGCCCGCAGTAACATCACTTTACTGTGGAAATCATCGACACGAATCTGCGCCTGTTCATCCATCAGGTTGCTTTGTAACGGATGACAATAGCGGGCGCTGTCGCTGATGACTATCGCCCGGTGCAGGCACAGTTGTTCATTGGTTAAACTATCCGATGCCGCTGCCAGTGGATGCCCGGGTGCGACAACAAACACATTATCCAGCGTGCCGAGCATTTTGTAAGACCAGGCCGCTGATGTTGGTGGCTCATTAATAGCGCCCAGAATAATATCCGCTCCGTTATGGGTGAGTTCTTCCCAGGAACCTGCCAGCGTGTGGTGAGTAAAGTTGAGGCGAGTTTGTTTATTGAGTGCGTAAAAAGCTTCGATAATCGGCACCAGTGCGGCGAAGGGGAAGGAGGCATCCAGCGCAATTGCCAGCTCTTTTTCCCAGCCAGCGCTCAGTTGTAACGCCTGTTTTTCGAGGTCTTTGGCAGCGCTGAGGAGCAAACGTCCTTTTTCCAGCATCATCAGGCCGGTATCGGTAAATTTTGCCCGATGCCCGGAACGGTCGAGCAATTCGATATTCAGATCGTTTTCCAGCTTCTGAATCATATAGCTGAGTGCGGCAGGGGTTTTAAACAGTGATTCGGCAGCGGCAGCAAATGAACCATGCCTGTCGAGTGCGTCGAGGATGAGCAGAACGTCCAGATTGATGCGCATAAGCTGAATATATCCTGAAAATTAAACACCTCATTTTTACAGAATAGAGAAAAACAATGCCAGTGAATAAATTAGATAAGACATTCGCATTTTTTTGATGATGATTGAGATATATCTCAAGACAAAATTATTATCATCACTCGATGATAAGTTTTCTTTAATAACTCGTTAGAAAATTCCCGCTATACTCAACAAGCTTTCTGATTCAGGATCCTGCTGCTGACGGCAGTTACAGACCGTTGCCTTTTAACTCATTGATTAAGAAGGTGTGCTATGTCTATTCGGGAACTGATTGACCCACAAAACTCAACGCTTATTTTTATTGACCATCAACCGCAAATGTCATTTGGTGTGGCGAATATTGATCGCCAGACGTTGAAAAATAATACTGTAGCATTAGCCAAAGCCGGAAAAATATTTAATGTTCCAGTGATTTATACCTCGGTTGAAACGAAAAGTTTTAGCGGATATATCTGGCCGGAATTGTTAGCTGTTCATCCTGATGTCAAGCCTATCGAGCGTACTTCAATGAACTCCTGGGAAGATGCGGCCTTTGTTAAAGCAGTGGAAGCGACCGGGCGTAAAAAACTGATTATCTCCGCACTGTGGACCGAAGTTTGCCTGACATTCCCGGCGTTGATGGCGCTGGAAGCGGGTTATGAAGTGTATGTGGTCACCGACACTTCCGGCGGTACATCCGTGGATGCTCATGAACGTTCTATCGATCGTATGGTGCAGGCGGGTGCGGTACCAGTTACCTGGCAGCAGGTGCTGCTGGAGTACCAACGCGACTGGTCACGTAAAGAGACTTACGACGCGGTGATGGACCTGGTGCGTGAACACAGCGGTGCGTACGGTATGGGCGTGGATTATGCCTATACCATGGTACATGGTGCACCAGAACGTAAGATTTAATTCCGCTGGCGGGGCAATCCCGCCATTATCCTTCAGCAAGGAACCCTTCATGGCGCAGAATAAACATGTGACATTGGTGATTACTCACACCTTGCGGCCTGACCAGGCGCAGCGGTATGAGCAGTGGCTGGGGAAAATCATGCCAGTGGCCGCAGAGTTTCCAGGTCATCTTGGCGCTAACGTCATTCGCCCTACCGACGGACAAAACCTGTGGAACATTATTATCCGCTTTGACACCGTCGAGCATCTGTATAACTGGACCCAGTCTGATACGCGCCGTGCGCTGGTCGAGGAGATCGCGCCATTGCTGGCGGAGGGCGATAAAACCGAGATTCGTACGGAAGCGGCATTTTGGTTTACCCCGCCTGCATCACATGTTCGCCAGCCTAAACGCTGGAAGCAGTTCCTGATAACTCTGCTGGTGATTTTTCCCAGCACCAATCTGGTGCCGTGGCTGACCGGTATCGTGCTGCCCTCAATGAAGGGATCATTGCTCCTGCATCTGATTAATGATGCCTGTGTGGTTGCGCTGGTGGTCTGGTTCTGGATGCCTATCGTAACCCGTCTGTTTGCCGGCTGGCTGAAAAAAGCCTGACCGGTTTCTCAGGAGATTGTTATGTCTCAAACTGCAACACTTATTCTGACTCACGGAAAAATCCATACTCTTGATCGCCAAAGCCCTCAGGTGGACGCCGTGGCGATTAAAGATGGAAAAATTCTGGCGACCGGTTCTCATGATCAGATCATGAATTTTGCGACTGATGGGACACAGATTATTGATCTGAAAGGTCATACAGTGATCCCAGGTTTAAACGACTCACATCTGCATCTCATTCGCGGAGGGTTGAATTACAACCTTGAGTTACGTTGGGAAGGTGTGCCGTCGCTGGCGGATGCGCTACGTATGCTTAAAGATCAGGCTGACAGAACACCCTCGCCGCAATGGGTTCGCGTGGTAGGCGGCTGGAGTGAATTTCAGTTCGCTGAACGCCGTATGCCGACGCTGGAAGAACTCAATGAAGCCGCGCCGGATACACCGGTATTTGTGCTGCATCTCTACGATCGGGCGTTGCTAAATCGCGCGGCCCTAAAAGCGGTCGGTTACACCAAAGCAACGCCGGATCCGGTAGGGGGAGAAATTGTTCGCGATGGCAATGGTAATCCTACGGGGATGCTGATCGCCAAACCGAACGCTATGATCCTCTACTCTACGCTGGCGAAAGGACCAAAACTTCCGCTGGAAATGCAGGTTAATTCCACCCGTCAGTTTATGCGAGAGCTAAATCGACTTGGGCTCACCAGCGCCATTGACGCCGGCGGCGGCTTTCAGAATTACCCGGAAGATTATGAAATTATCGAGCAACTACATGCCAATAAGCAGATGACGGTCCGTATTGCCTACAACCTGTTTACCCAGCGTCCTAAGCAGGAACTGGAAGATTTCGAACGCTGGACCGATATGCTCAAACAAGGGCAAGGGACTGATTTTTATCGTGCTAATGGAGCAGGGGAAATGCTGGTCTTCTCGGCGGCGGATTTTGAAGACTTCCTGCAACCGCGCCCGGATTTACCTGAAGGCATGGAGGATGAGCTGGAGCGTGTCGTCCGCCACCTGGTGGAACATCGCTGGCCGTTCCGTCTGCATGCAACCTATGATGAGTCCATCAGCCGGATGCTGGATGTCTTTGAGAAGGTGAATCGTGATATTCCGTTCAACGGCCTGCACTGGTTCTTCGATCACGCAGAAACGATTACCGAACGTAACATTGAGCGCGTAAAAGCGCTGGGTGGCGGTATTGCCGTTCAGCATCGGATGGCGTTCCAGGGCGAGTATTTTGTCGATCGCTATGGAAAAGATGCGGTTAAACATACGCCACCGGTAGCAAAAATGTTGGCGGCTGATGTTCCGGTTGGACTGGGGACCGACGCAACCCGCGTGGCAAGTTACAACCCGTGGACGGCGCTCTACTGGCTGGTTTCCGGACGTACTGTCGGCGGGATGGCGATGTACGACGATAACAACCGACTGGCGCGCGATGTGGCGCTGGAACTGTGGACCGCAGGCAGTGCCTGGTTCTCCAGCGAGCAGGGTAAGAAAGGTCACATTGAAAAAGATCAACTTGCCGATCTGGTGGTGTTATCAAAAGATTATTTCAGCGTACCGGAGGAGGAGATCAAAGGTATTGAGTCGGTGATGACCATTGTTGATGGCAAAGTCGTTTATGCTGCCGGGCATTTCACGCCGCTGGCACCGCCTGCGATCCCTGTTGTCCCTGACTGGTCGCCAGTGGTAAACGTTCCGGGGCATTATCGCTCTGCGCCACCTACTACTGCGAAAGTTGGTGCTATGGTCCAGATGCATCAGTGTTGCGGTAGCTGTGGCGTTCACGGACATCAGCACGATATGGCGCGTAAATCGGGGATCCCGGTGTCAGACGATCGTGCGTTTTGGGGCGTGCTGGGTTGTTCTTGTTTCGCGTTTTAATCATTGCCCGGTGGCGCTTCGCCGCCATCCGGCAACAAAAAAGGCTCGCCTGCGCGAGCCTTTTTGCTAAACGTTAGCCTATTACAGGCTGGATACGTTTTCGGTCAGGTATTTTGCAACGCCGTCCGGAGACGCGTTCATACCTTCTTTACCTTTTTCCCACTGAGCCGGGCAAACGTCACCGTGCTCTTCGTGGAACTGCAGCGCGTCAACCATACGCAGCATTTCGTCAATGTTACGACCCAGCGGCAGATCGTTTACAACCTGGTGACGAACAACGCCGTTAGCGTCAATCAGGAAAGAACCGCGCAGAGCAACGCCCGCTTCCGGGTGCTCGATGCCGTAGGCTTTCTGGATTTCGCGCTTAACGTCAGCAACCATTGCGTATTTCACTGCACCAATGCCGCCTTTGTCGACAGGGGTGTTACGCCATGCGTTGTGGACGAATTCAGAGTCAAAAGAAACACCAACGACTTCAACGCCGCGTTTCTGGAATTCTTCGTAACGTTTGTCGAACGCGATCAGTTCTGACGGGCAAACGAAGGTGAAGTCCATTGGCCAGAAGAACAGAACGGTGGTTTTACCGTTGGTATGCTGTTTGAAGTTGAAGTTTTCAACAATCTCACCGCTACCCAGTACCGCAGCTGCTGTGAAATCCGGAGCCTGACGAGTTACCAGTACCATATAATTCTCCTGCAAAGTTAAGGGGTTTTTGGAACGCAACGCGGGCCAGTATAGAGACTGTTCGGGAATAAGACAAAGAGGCGCTGGCAATCAATGAGACAGGTTTTGGCTATCAATGCATTACCGGATAGCGGTTTCGCCTTATCCGGTCTGCAACCCCTGATACAACAGGCAGGCCTGATAAGCGTAGCGCCATCAGGCAATCAAAGAGCCTTGCTGCTGGCCTGCGCCATCATGCGCGGATAAAACTGCCAGAAACGTGCTTCCAGGGCATCGTAATGCGCATCCAGGTCATACCAGGAGTCGCGCAGTGCGTCGAGTTTTGGACGGCGGCTGGCCATGCCGTTTAAGACATTCTGAATAAAGTCCATATCACGATAGCGCTCCAGCCATTTCTCTGACCACATAAAGTTGTTCAGATTCACAAAGCGCGGCGGCGATTCAGGCAGGATAGTGGCAACCTGCGTGTGGGCGTAGCTGACAAAGGCCGCGAGCGGGAAGTCCGGTGATATTTCTGACCAGTGACGCGACAGGAAGTGATCCCACATGACATCCAGCGTAATAGGCGCGACGCGGCGAGTCTCGCGGCGAAACCACTCTCGGGCTTCACGCACTTCAGGCAGGTTATCGGTCATTACGTCGATACGACGGTGCATAAAAATGCCTTCCACCACGTCAGGTGGAAAACTGGCTTCCGGGTTCCCCCGAACAAAATCGGCCAGTAAATTGCCAGAAAGCGAGCTGTCGGCAAGATGGGCTAAGTGCAGGTGTGCAAGAAAATTCATATCCACTTCATCCTTCAAACTGCCCCTTTGTTGGCTGCTGAGTTACTCGTCTCATCCATGAGACTCGCCCTTACGGACCGCCGCTCCGCGACGTTCAAATCTGTTCCCTACAGATTTGTCACTTACCCCAGTCACTTACTAGTGTAAGCGCCTGGGGACTCATTCAGTTGCCGCCTCGATGCATCTTGAATGATTTTGCGTATAGATTATGTCACTCATCTTGAGGGGTAAAGGTTGCAGGGAGAGCGCCCCGGCACTAGACTACCCGCCTCTTATTTTAGTCTGAGTCAGTGTCATGCGCGTTACCGATTTCACCTTTGAACTACCCGAATCCCTGATTGCCCACTATCCGCAGGCAGAGCGCAGTAGCTGCCGCTTGCTGTCACTGGATGGGCCGACTGGCGCGCTGACACACGGTACTTTCACTGATTTGCTCGACAAGCTCAACCCCGGAGATTTGCTGGTCTTTAACAACACCCGCGTAATTCCGGCGCGTCTGTTTGGCCGTAAAGCCAGCGGCGGCAAGATTGAAGTGCTGGTCGAGCGTATGCTGGATGATAAACGTATTCTGGCACATATTCGCGCATCTAAAGCGCCGAAGCCGGGTGCTGAATTGTTGTTGGGCGACGATGAAAGCATTAAAGCGACAATGGTTGCCCGTCATGACGCACTGTTCGAAGTGGAGTTTGACGACGAGCGCAGCGTGCTGGACATCCTGAATGCTATCGGCCATATGCCACTGCCGCCGTATATCGACCGCCCTGACGAAGATGCCGACCGCGAACTGTATCAGACGGTCTACAGTGAAAAACCCGGTGCCGTGGCGGCGCCGACTGCTGGTCTGCACTTTGACGATCCGTTGCTGGCAAAACTGCGCGATAAAGGCATTGAGATGGCGTTCGTGACGCTGCACGTTGGCGCGGGGACGTTCCAGCCGGTGCGTGTCGACACCATCGAAGATCACATCATGCACTCCGAATATGCGGAAGTGCCGCAGGATGTGGTCGACGCGGTGCTAGCGGCGAAAGCACGCGGTAATCGTGTTATTGCGGTGGGGACGACCTCAGTTCGCTCGCTGGAAAGCGCGGCGCAGGCGGCTAAAAACGACCTGATTGAGCCATTCTTTGGCGACACGCAAATATTTATTTACCCGGGCTATCAGTACAAAGTGATCGATGCGTTGGTGACTAACTTCCATCTGCCTGAATCAACATTGATTATGTTGGTTTCAGCGTTTGCGGGCTATAAAAACACCATGAACGCCTATCATGAAGCCGTAAAAGCGGAATATCGCTTTTTTAGTTACGGGGATGCCATGTTTATCACGTACAATCCGCAAGCTATTTCCGAGCGTGTCGGGGAGTAAATCCCCGGCATGAGTGTTTAACGTCAGACTGTTTTTCTGACGCAGGAGTTAAAATGAAATTTGAACTGGACACCACAGACGGTCGCGCTCGCCGCGGCCGCCTGGTTTTTGATCGTGGCGTAGTAGAAACGCCAGCCTTTATGCCGGTTGGTACTTACGGCACCGTGAAGGGCATGACGCCGGAAGAAGTTGAAGCTACCGGTGCACAAATTATTCTCGGTAACACTTTCCACCTGTGGCTGCGCCCGGGTCAGGAAATCATGAAATTGCATGGCGATTTGCATGATTTCATGCAGTGGAAAGGGCCAATCCTCACCGATTCCGGCGGCTTCCAGGTCTTCAGCTTGGGCGACATTCGTAAAATTACCGAACAGGGTGTGCATTTCCGCAACCCGATCAACGGTGATCCGATTTTCCTTGATCCAGAAAAGTCGATGGAGATCCAATACGATCTCGGTTCCGATATCGTGATGATTTTCGACGAATGTACTCCTTATCCGGCTGACTGGGACTATGCTAAACGCTCGATGGAGATGTCTTTGCGCTGGGCGAAGCGTAGCCGTGACCGTTTTGACGGGCTCGGCAACAAAAATGCGCTTTTTGGCATCATTCAGGGCAGCGTTTACGAAGATTTACGTGATATCTCTGTCAAAGGTCTGGTAGATATCGGGTTTGATGGCTACGCTGTCGGCGGTTTGGCTGTGGGTGAGCCGAAAGCAGATATGCACCGCATTCTGGAGCATGTTTGCCCGCAGATTCCGGCAGATAAACCTCGCTACCTGATGGGCGTCGGCAAACCAGAAGATCTGGTTGAAGGTGTACGTCGTGGTATGGATATGTTTGACTGCGTGATGCCAACACGAAATGCCCGTAATGGTCATTTGTTTGTGACTGACGGCGTGGTAAAAATTCGTAATGCGAAACATAAAAGCGACACCAGTCCGCTCGATGCCGAGTGCGATTGCTACACCTGTCGCAATTATTCACGCGCCTACTTGCATCATCTTGACCGTTGCAACGAAATATTAGGCGCGCGACTCAATACGATTCATAACCTTCGTTACTACCAGCGCTTGATGGCGGGTTTACGCAAGGCTATTGAAGAGGGTAAATTAGAGAGCTTCGTGACCGATTTTTACCAACGTCAGGGTCGACCTGTTCCACCTTTGAACGTTGATTAATTTTAATAATGAGGGAATTTGAATGAGCTTTTTTATTTCTGATGCGGTAGCGGCAACAGGTGCTCCGGCGCAGGGCAGCCCGATGTCTCTGATTCTGATGCTGGTGGTGTTTGGTCTGATTTTCTATTTCATGATCCTGCGTCCACAGCAGAAACGCACCAAAGAACATAAAAACCTGATGAACTCCATTGCCAAAGGTGATGAAGTGCTGACTAACGGTGGCCTGGTCGGTCGCGTGACCAAAGTAGCAGAAACTGGCTACATCGCTATCGCGCTGAACGACACCACTGAAGTGGTTATCAAACGTGATTTCGTAGCTGCCGTTCTGCCGAAAGGCACGATGAAGGCGCTGTAATTTATTGTTTTCCCGAAGGGAACTGCCGTGTTAAACCGTTATCCTTTGTGGAAGTACATCATGCTGGTCGTCGTGATTATCGTCGGCCTGCTTTACGCACTTCCCAACCTGTATGGTGAGGATCCGGCTGTTCAAATCACTGGCGTGCGCGGTGCCGCCGCCAGTGAGCAAACGCTGATCCAGGTCCAGAAAACGTTACAAGAAGAAAAAATTACACCTAAGTCTGTGGCTCTGGAAGAGGGCGCTATTCTTGCGCGCTTCGACTCCACCGATACCCAACTGCGCGCACGTGAAGTGCTGCTGGGCGTGCTGGGTGATCAATATGTCGTGGCGCTTAACCTGGCTCCGGCAACACCACGCTGGCTGGCTGCCATTCACGCAGAACCGATGAAACTCGGTCTTGACCTGCGTGGCGGCGTTCACTTCCTGATGGAAGTGGATATGGACACCGCGCTGGGTAAACTGCAGGAACAAAATATCGACAGCCTGCGCAGCGACCTGCGTGAAAAAGGCATTCCTTATACTACCGTTCGTAAAGAAGATAACTACGGTCTGAGCATCACCTTCCGTGACAGCAAAGCCCGTGACGAGGCTATCTCTTACCTGAGCAAGCGTCATCAGGATCTGGTGATTTCAAGCCAGGGCAGCAATGCGCTGCGTGCGGTGATGACTGATGCGCGTTTGAGCGAAGCTCGTGAATACGCGGTACAGCAGAATATTAACATTCTGCGCAACCGTGTTAACCAACTGGGTGTCGCTGAGCCGGTTGTTCAACGCCAGGGCGCTGACCGTATTGTGGTCGAACTGCCTGGTATTCAGGACACCGCGCGTGCGAAAGAAATTCTGGGTGCGACTGCTACGCTGGAATTCCGTCTGGTAAATACCAACGTTGATCAGTCTGCTGCTGCATCCGGGCGCGTACCGGGCGACTCAGAAGTGAAACAGTCCCGCGAAGGACAGCCAGTTGTGCTGTATAAACGCGTGATCCTGACCGGCGACCATATCACCGACTCCACGTCGAGCATGGATGAGTATAACCAACCGCAGGTTAACATCTCGCTGGATAGCGCGGGTGGTAACATCATGTCTAACTTTACCAAGGACAATATCGGTAAGCCGATGGCGACCTTGTTCGTCGAGTACAAAGACAGCGGTAAAAAAGATGCCAACGGCCGTGCGATGCTGGTGAAACAGGAAGAGGTGATTAACATCGCCAACATCCAGTCTCGCCTGGGTAACAGCTTCCGTATCACTGGAATTAACAACCCGAACGAAGCGCGTCAGCTGTCGCTGCTGCTGCGTGCCGGTGCGTTGATTGCGCCGATTCAGATTGTTGAAGAACGGACTATCGGCCCGACTCTGGGTATGCAGAACATCAAGCAGGGTCTGGAAGCCTGTCTGGCTGGTCTGGTGGTTTCTATCCTGTTCATGATCTTCTTCTATAAGAAGTTCGGCCTGATTGCGACAAGTGCGCTGATTGCCAACCTGGTACTGATCGTCGGTATCATGTCGTTGCTGCCGGGTGCCACGCTAAGTATGCCGGGTATTGCGGGGATCGTCTTAACCCTTGCCGTCGCGGTCGATGCGAACGTACTGATCAACGAACGTATCAAAGAAGAGTTGAGCAACGGACGTTCGATACAGCAGGCGATCAACGAGGGCTATGCGGGCGCGTTCAGTTCCATCTTCGATGCGAACATTACGACGCTGATTAAGGTCCTGATCCTGTATGCAGTCGGTACTGGGGCAATTAAAGGGTTCGCGATTACTACCGGTATTGGTGTGGCGACGTCGATGTTCACCGCGATCGTCGGTACACGTGCCATCGTAAACCTGTTGTATGGCGGCAAGCGCGTCAAAAAGCTGTCAATCTGAGGAGTGCGATGTGGCACAGGAATATACTGTTGAACAATTGAACCACGGCCGTAAAGTCATCGACTTTATGCGCTGGGACTACTGGGCTTTCGGCATCTCTGGTTTTCTGCTGATTGCGGCCATCGTGGTGATGGGCGTACGCGGATTTAACTGGGGGCTCGATTTTACTGGTGGTACGGTAATTGAAATCACGCTGGAAAAACCAGCGGAAATGGACGTGATGCGCGATGCGCTGGAGAAAGCGGGTTTCGTTGAGCCGCTGCTGCAGAACTTCGGTAGTAGCCACGACATTATGGTTCGTATGCCGCCAACTGAAGGTGAAAACGGCGGGCAGGTACTGGGTAGTAAAGTGCTGAGTGTAATTAACGAAGCAACTAACCAGAATGCCGCTGTGAAACGTATCGAGTTCGTCGGACCCAGCGTGGGTGCTGATCTGGCGCAAACCGGTGCGATGGCGCTGATGGTGGCGCTGATTTCCATCCTTGTGTATGTCGGTTTCCGCTTTGAGTGGCGACTGGCCGCTGGGGTCGTGATTTCCCTTGCGCACGACGTGATTATCACCTTAGGGATCCTGTCGTTGTTCCATATCGAGATTGACCTGACAATCGTCGCATCGTTGATGTCGGTAATTGGTTACTCGCTAAACGACAGTATCGTGGTATCTGACCGTATTCGTGAAAACTTCCGCAAAATCCGTCGCGGTACGCCTTACGAAATCTTTAACGTGTCACTGACCCAGACGTTGCACCGTACGTTAATCACCTCCGGTACGACGTTAGTGGTTATTCTGATGCTGTACCTCTTTGGTGGTCCGGTGCTGGAAGGCTTCTCGCTGACCATGCTTATCGGTGTCTCCATCGGTACTGCCTCGTCTATCTACGTAGCATCGGCGTTGGCGTTGAAGCTGGGTATGAAGCGCGAGCACATGCTGCAGCAGAAGGTCGAGAAAGAAGGGGCGGATCAGCCGTCTATTCTGCCGTAACCGAAGCTGCGCGTAAAAGCTGGAATCCCGATCGCAAGGTCGGGATTTTTTTTGCCTGTAGCACGCTGATTTCGTGTGGATATTAGCGAGTGGAGTAGAATCGCCCCAAGCTGGGGTGACCCGGTGAGGCACAGTGTTGCGGGGCTTGATCCCCGTTGGCCTTGTCGCCGCGTGGCAACATGCGCCCGAAACGGGCCAGAGGGAAACTTTTGGCCCTTTTTGCAAACACTACTGACAGTATGCTGTCAGTAGTCCTGTTTTATAGTCCTTCTGAGATTACCCACAAAGGCAGGAGGATGTATGAATAACGTGATTAACTGGTTTGAAATCCCGGTAGCGGAAATGGATCGTGCCATTGCTTTTTATGAACCGGTGATGCAGGTTTCGCTGCGTCGGGAGAATATGGATTGTGCTGAGTTGGCAGTGTTCCCGCATCAGGACCCAGCCCCCGGTGGCGCACTGGCTAAATTTGATGGTATTACGCCTTCGCAGCAGGGCGCTATTATTTATCTGCATACGGACGATCTCCCGGCTACGCTTGCGCGTGTCGAAACAGCGGGTGGTAAGTGTGTGTTTGGACCACTTGAGCTGGGGCAGGATATTGGCACGATTGCGTTATTTACCGATAGTGAAGGTAATCGCGTTGGCTTGCACCAGCCTGCATAATATTTCTAAATACAGAGGGTTAAGATGACCAGGCGCGCTGACCGTTTATTTCAGATTGTACAGATCCTGCGTGGCAGGAGGCTGACAACGGCGGCGCATCTGGCGGAGCGGCTCGAGGTTTCTCCTCGCACGATCTACCGCGATATCTGCGATTTATCATTATCCGGCGTGCCTGTTGAAGGGGAGGCGGGCAGCGGGTACCGTTTAATGGCAGGATTTGATCTGCCACCTTTAATGCTCACTCACCGTGAGTCAGAAGCACTGATGGTCGCAATCCGATTACTCAAAACCTGGGGCGGTGATTCGCTCTCGCGGGAGCTGGAATCGGCGCAGGAAAAAGTGTTGGCGATCCTGCCAGAAGAGAGTCGTCGCAGGGCAGAACAGACGCGTATTTTTGCCCCTGACTTTGGAACTCAATTACATTCTCGTAGCACATTTGATCTTATACACCGGGCTGTATCTATCCAACAGGTTCTGGCACTGCATTATCGTGACGAAGCCGGGCAACTCTCCTGGCGAGATGTGCAGCCGCTGGGGTTATTTTTCTGGGGAGAGCACTGGCTACTGGTTGCATGGTGTGAAAGGTGTGAGGATTATCGTTGTTTTCGTGTTGATCGTTGTCTCTGTGTTACCCCTGTGGACAGGCATTTTCGTGAGGATACCGGACGTTCGCTAAGCGACTTTTTGCGTAAAGTTCGCTGTGACGATAAGCCATAAAAAAGCCAGCGGTTAAGCTGGCTTTAACATGCTGGTCTCCGGGCCGGCGCAGTGCCGCCCGGTATCAGGTAAAATTAGAAGTTGTAACCGACAACCAGATAGCCACCCCAACCGGTAGAACGAACGTTTTCTTTCATCCAGCTCAGATCAGCGTCATCGTTCCACTGACCGCCGTTGTGCCAGTAACGAGCGACGACGGAATAGTGCCAATGGTCGTAGTTCAGTGCCAGAATGTGGCTGGAGGCGATAGAGTCGTTAGTACGCTGTTTAATACCATTCTCAGCATAAGCACTCTTATCACCGAGATCGGAACCCCAGTCAAAGTTAGTGAAACCAATGTAGCTCAGGTTACCACCCCACAGTTCGGTAATTGGCACAAAGTATTTCACTTTGAAACGGTAGCCATCCCAATCGTTTTGATTTTCTGCACCGTAGTTCTGCCACTGATACTTAGCGTATACGTTCATGGACAGGCTCATCGGCAGGCCAGTGTCGATGTCGGTACCCAGACCCATATACCAGGTGCTCTGACGGCCATCTTTGTTACGACCCATGTCGTAGATATAGTTGTTGGCGAAGTACCACTCTTTGAACGGACCAAAGCTCAGATCAGTACCGGTCAGTTTGTCGATGGAGAAACGCGGTTCAATTTCCATAAACAGCGGGGAACCGTGGTTCCAGATACCTTTCGCATCGGTGTTACCACCGAAGAAGACTGGCGCATCCATGTAACCATAGAAGTCGAACCAGTCTTTCTTAGCGAAAGCTTCATATTCCAGATAGGTATCGTTACGGATCTGTGGTCCGAAACGGGTGTGGTAGCTACCTACTACGTTAACGCTCTGATGCCACCAGTCGGAAAGATATTGCGGTTTGTCATTTTCTGCCGCATTAGCAGTAAAGGACGAGGAGAGCGCCAGTACTGCACCGGCTGCAAGTAATGTTTTTTTCATATGTATGCCACTGTTTGAAATCCCTTTCGGGAGTGAAAAAGGCGCAATTTGCGTTTCTAAATATTTCGTATTTCTTCGGAGCCTATTATAAAAATCATTGTTCACAAAAATATGTCTTGTTTCACAGTTCTATCATTTACGTAATCGATTGCGTTCACGTTTGCGTACTTTAGGCGGCGAATTGTACTGGCTCCCATGAATGTTGCCAAGTTTTACTAAAAATCTCGATGATGTCAGAGGAGTAACAAAATGAAGGCTGGTGATGTTGCGGAACGCACAAAACGTTCCGCAAAAAAGTTTATTGTGTCACAGGCTGGATGTCGTGGATGCGTACAAACCCCAGTTGCTCCGGAGACAGGCCATTAAGCTGTAACGAAATGTCTACGTCGCTGGGTGCAAGAATACTTGCCGGAGCGTTTATCAATTGGTTCTGAACATTCACCTCCTGATAGTTGTCCGTGGTGCCCTGAATTTGCCCGTACTCTACGGTGGCGCTAAAAGCGGGTAAAGGGGTGTCGGATTCGCCCTGAATACGTAATGTCAGGCGCGTACCGTCTGCATTTGGTGCAATATTCACCAGTGACATGCGTAACGTACCGATCTGACTGTTCAGTCGGGCGGGGGTTTTGGAACCCGGTAGTAAATAGACGCCACTGGTGGATTTTGCATTCAACATATTCTGCTGCGTTATTTTCACCGTTTCCTGATTAAGCTGTGTCATCTCTTTGTTCAGCGTGCTGACGCTTTGATGCATTTGGTGTACTTCGCTTTGCTGTGCACAGGCGCTAAGACTAAAGAGACTTCCCACCAGGAGAATTCTTAGGTAACGTCTTGTCATGTAGGTTACTTCCTTTATTGTCGCGATAGCATAATGGTAGTGTGCAAAGAGCACGAAGGCATCGATCCTTTATCTCAAAAGCGCTCTGCCTTTGTTGTCACGCCAGTTCAGGGTAAAATAGATTTCTGTTAACCACCTGGTCAGGACGCCGTATGCATTGCCCATTCTGTTTCGCCGTAGACACTAAGGTAATTGACTCTCGTCTTGTAGGCGAGGGCTCCTCGGTACGCCGCCGCCGGCAGTGTCTGGTCTGTAACGAACGTTTTACCACTTTTGAAGTGGCTGAACTTGTCATGCCGCGCGTTGTAAAAAGCAATGATGTGCGTGAACCTTTTAATGAGGAAAAACTGCGTAGCGGTATGCTCAGAGCACTTGAGAAACGACCTGTTAGCGCTGATGACGTCGAAATGGCGTTAAACCATATAAAATCCCAGCTGCGCGCGACAGGCGAACGTGAGGTTCCGAGCAAGATGATCGGTAACCTGGTGATGGAGCAACTGAAAAAGCTCGATAAAGTCGCCTACATCCGCTTTGCCTCGGTCTACCGGAGCTTTGAAGATATCAAAGAATTTGGCGAAGAGATTGCTCGCCTACAGGACTAAGCCATGCAGGATGAATTTTACATGGCGCGAGCGCTGAAGCTTGCTGCGCGCGGACGTTTTACCACACATCCCAACCCCAACGTAGGCTGTGTGATTGTTAAAGATGGCGAGATCGTCGGTGAAGGTTATCATCATCGCGCAGGTGAACCGCATGCTGAAGTTCATGCGTTGCGGATGGCGGGTGAGAAAGCAAAAGGCGCAACGGCCTACGTTACGCTGGAACCCTGCAGCCACCATGGTCGGACTCCGCCGTGCTGTGATGCGCTGATCGCCGCAGGCGTGACGCGAGTTGTGGCCGCCATGCAGGACCCCAATCCGCAGGTCGCTGGGCGCGGGCTTTATCGCCTGCAACAGGCGGGCATTGACGTCAGCCACGGGCTGATGATGAGTGAGGTTGAACAACTTAATAAAGGCTTCCTCAAGCGGATGCGTACAGGATTCCCGTATGTGCAGCTTAAGCTTGGCGCATCGCTCGATGGCCGCACTGCGATGGCCAGCGGCGAAAGTCAGTGGATAACCTCGCCCGAGGCGCGCCGCGATGTGCAGCGCCTGCGCGCACAAAACCATGCCATTTTGACCAGCAGCGCCACGGTACTGGCGGACGATCCTCAGCTTACCGTCCGTTGGGAGGAGTTGGGGGAGTCAACCCAGGCTCTCTATCCGCAAGAAAATCTGCGTCAGCCGATCCGCATTGTCCTTGATAGCCAAAACCAGGTGACGCCGGAGCATCGTATTGTGCAGCAGCCGGGAGAAACCTGGATTGCCCGTACTCATGACGATCCCCGTAACTGGCCGGAGGCGGTTCGTAGCCTGAAGATTCCTGAACATAACGGGCATCTGGACCTGGTGGTGCTGCTGATGCAACTGGGCAAGCAACAAATTAACAGCATTTGGGTTGAGGCTGGCCCGACGCTTGCGGGCGCGTTATTACAGGCCGGAGTGGTTGATGAGCTAATCATCTATGTTGCGCCTAAACTGTTAGGGAGCGATGCACGAGGATTATGTGTGCTGCCAGGGCTTGAGAAACTGGCTGATGCCCCCCATTTCAAATTCAATGAGATACGCCATGTAGGTCCGGACCTTTGCCTGCATTTAGTGGGCGCATGATCTCCCGGTTCGAAAGGGAAGCAGCGCACAGATTATTATGATAAAATCCGCCCCCCTGCGGGGTCTAGTGAATCCGAAGGAAGAATATGAACATTATTGAAGCTAACGTTGCTACCCCGGACGCTCGCGTCGCCATCACCATTGCGCGTTTCAACAACTTTATCAATGACAGCCTGCTGGAAGGTGCGATCGACGCCCTGAAACGTATTGGTCAGGTTAAAGATGAAAACATTACCGTCGTTTGGGTTCCAGGCGCGTATGAGCTGCCGCTGGCGGCAGGTGCGCTGGCAAAAACCGGTAAATACGACGCGGTGATTGCGTTAGGCACGGTGATTCGTGGCGGTACCGCACACTTCGAATATGTGGCTGGCGGTGCAAGCAATGGCCTGGCGCATGTCGCTCAGGACAGTGGCATTCCGGTAGCCTTCGGTGTTCTGACCACCGAAAGTATTGAACAAGCCATTGAACGTGCTGGCACTAAAGCCGGCAACAAAGGCGCAGAAGCTGCACTGACTGCACTTGAAATGATTAATGTATTGAAAGCCATTAAGGCCTGATTTTTGTAAGGGGAAATCCGTGAAACCTGCTGCTCGTCGCCGCGCCCGTGAGTGTGCCGTCCAGGCGCTCTACTCCTGGCAGTTGTCCCAGAACGACATCGCTGATGTTGAATACCAGTTCCTGGCGGAACAGGACGTAAAAGATGTCGACGTTCTGTATTTCCGTGAACTGCTGTCCGGGGTGGCGACTAACAGCGCGTACCTGGATGGACTAATGAAGCCTTACCTGTCTCGCCTGTTGGAAGAGCTGGGTCAGGTAGAAAAAGCCGTGCTGCGTATTGCGCTGTTTGAACTGTCTAAACGTAGTGATGTGCCGTATAAAGTGGCCATCAACGAGGCGATTGAACTGGCGAAAACCTTCGGCGCTGAAGATAGCCATAAATTCGTTAACGGCGTACTGGATAAAGCAGCACCTGCGATTCGCCCCAACAAAAAGTGATCTCCAGGCCGGTAGGATAGCGGAATTATATTTCCGCTGTCGCCGGCCTTTTCTTTTTTCCTGCTGAGGCATAACGTATGGCATGTGGCGAATTCTCCCTGATTGCCCGTTATTTTGACCGTGTTAGAAGCTCTCGTCTTGATGTCGAAACCGGTATTGGTGACGATTGCGCACTCCTGAATATCCCTGATAAACAAACCCTGGCGATCAGTACTGACACGCTGGTAGCGGGTAATCACTTCCTTCCTGACATCGATCCCACCGATCTGGCCTGGAAAGCGCTGGCAGTGAACTTGAGTGATCTGGCTGCGATGGGGGCTGATCCTGCATGGCTAACGCTTGCGCTCACTTTGCCTGACGTCGATGAAGCCTGGCTCGAAGCCTTCAGTGATGGCCTGTTTGAACTCCTCAATTATTATGATATGCAACTGATTGGCGGTGACACCACGCGTGGGCCCTTGTCGATGACGTTGGGTATCCATGGCTACGTCCCGGTAGGACGGGCCTTAAAACGCTCCGGTGCGAAGCCAGGAGACTGGATCTACGTGACCGGCACGCCAGGCGACAGCGCTGCAGGGCTGGCGATTTTGCAGCACCATTTACAGGTTGCAGATGCAAAACATGAGGATTATTTGCTTAAGCGGCATCTGCGTCCAACGCCACGAATTTTGCAGGGCCAGGGCCTGCGCGACCTGGCGAGTGCGGCAATCGATCTTTCTGATGGTCTGATTTCTGATCTGGGGCATATCGTCAATGCCAGTGGCTGTGGCGCACGGGTTAACGTCGATGCCTTGCCATATTCGACAGCGCTTGCCCAATGCGTTGAGCCTGAACAGGCGTTGCGTTGGGCGCTCTCGGGTGGTGAAGATTATGAGTTATGCTTTACTGTACCGGAAATAAACCGTGGCGCCCTGGACGTGGCGCTGGGGCATCTGGGCGCATCATTTACCTGCATCGGACAGATGAGTGCTGACGTGGAAGGCATTCACTTTACGCGTGACGGCAAGCCTGTCACTTTTGACTGGAAAGGATATGACCATTTTGCCACGCCTTAAAAAAGATGTCGCAAAAAGCCGTTTGAGTATGCGCAATCCGTGGCACCTGCTGGCCACCGGGTTTGGCAGTGGGTTGAGTCCCATTGTACCGGGCACCATGGGATCGCTGGCGGCGATCCCGTTTTGGTATCTAATGACGTTTCTGCCGTGGCAGCTCTATTCTCTGGTTGTCATGCTGTCGATCTGCATCGGCGTCTATCTTTGCCATCAGACGGCGAAAGATATGGGTGTGCACGATCACGGCAGCATTGTCTGGGACGAGTTTGTCGGGATGTGGATAACCCTGATGGCGCTGCCGACCAATGACTGGCAGTGGGTTGCCGGCGGATTTGTGATCTTTCGTATTCTGGATATGTGGAAACCCTGGCCGATTCGTTGGTTCGATCGTAACGTGCATGGCGGTACGGGGATCATGATTGATGATATTGTGGCCGGGATCCTTTCTGCTGGGATCCTCTATTTTATCGGGCATCACTGGCCGATTGGGCTGTTCTGAGAGTGAACAGGTATGCCCGATAAGCGTAGCGCTATCGGGCAATTTGTTATTTAAATCCCACGACCGGATGCTGTTTGTACGGCATTTCCAGCTCAGCAATCTGCTCTGGTTTCAGCGTTAAATCCACCGCGTTAAGTAATTCATCTAACTGTTCTTCACGCGATGTGCCGATAATCGGTGCGGCAACACCGGGTTTGCTCAGCAGCCATGCCAGAGCCACCTGCGCACGTGTCGCGCCAAGTTCCTCACTGACTCGAGTCAGTCGTGCAGCAATTTGCGCGTCGTTTTCATCGCTCTCGTTGTACAAATTTTTGCCAACCTCATCAGAAACCAGACGCGCTGTCGTCTCTCCCCATGGCCGCGTCAGGCGACCACGCGCCAGCGGACTCCACGGGATCACCGCGACACCTTCCTGAGAGCAGAGAGGCAACATTTCGCGCTCTTCTTCGCGGTAAATCAGGTTGTAGTGATCCTGCATGCTGACAAACTGCGCCCAGCCGTGTTGTTTTTGCAGGGCCAGCGCCTGAGCAAACTGCGAAGCGTGCATGGAGGATGCGCCGATATAGCGTGCTTTCCCGGCTTTCACCACGTCGTTGAGAGCTTCCAGCGTTTCTTCAATTGGCGTGTTGTAATCCCAGCGGTGAATTTGCAGGATATCGACATAGTCCATGCCGAGTCGTCTCAGGCTGTCGTCAATAGAACGCAAAATTTGCGCACGGGATAACCCTTCCGGCAGGTCGTCAACGCGGTGAAAAACTTTGGTTGCCACCACCACCTCCTCACGACGGGCGAAATCGCGCAGGGCACGACCGACAATTTCCTCACTGCTGCCTGCGGAGTAGCTGTTAGCGGTGTCGAAAAAGTTGATGCCACCCTCAAGGGCGTGTTTGATGATTAGGCGACTGCTTTCTTCAGGCAGCGTCCAGGCGTGATTACCACGGTCAGGTTCGCCAAACGTCATGCAGCCCAGACAAAGACGAGATACCCGAAGGTCGGTTTTTCCTAAGGTGTTGTATTGCATGCTGCAGCTCCCGCTATGAATAATCTCTTAAGCATAGCAGGAGCGAAGAGGGGATTATGCCAGCCAGGCCTTGATTTTGGACTCAATTCCAGCGGCGTCAAGACCAAGATCTGCGCGGGCTTCGTCCTGGGTGCCTTGTGGAATAAAGAAATCAGGCAGACCAATATTGAGCACAGGAACCGGCTTGCGGTGTGCCATCAGCACTTCGTTTACGCCACTGCCAGCACCGCCCATAATGGCATTTTCTTCCAGCGTGACCAGCACCTCGTGGCGGGCGGCCATCTCCAGAATTAATGTTTCATCCAGCGGTTTGACAAAGCGCATATCGACCAGCGTAGCGTTCAGCGCTTCCGCAACTTTAGCGGCTTCTGGCATCAGTGTACCAAAGTTCAGAATTGCCAGTTTCTCACCGTGGCGCTTCACGATCCCTTTACCAATCGGTAATTTTTCCAGCGGTGCCAGCTCAACGCCAACGGCATTACCGCGCGGATAGCGTACGACGGTTGGGCCGTTATTGTAGTGATAGCCGGTGAACAGCATCTGACGGCATTCGTTTTCATCACTCGGGGTCATAATGACCATTTCCGGGATGCAGCGCAGGAAGGAGAGATCGAACGCCCCCTGGTGGGTTTGCCCGTCCGCACCCACGATCCCCGCGCGGTCAACGGCAAACAGTACCGGCAGTTTCTGAATGGCGACATCGTGCAGCACCTGATCGTAGGCGCGTTGCAGGAAGGTGGAATAGATAGCGACGACGGGTTTATAACCGCCAATCGCCAGACCAGCTGCAAAGGTCACCGCGTGCTGTTCGGCAATCGCCACGTCAAAGTAGCGGTCCGGGAACTTGCGTGAGAATTCCACCATCCCAGAGCCTTCGCGCATCGCCGGGGTGATTGCCATCAGCTTGTTGTCTTTCGCTGCGGTTTCGCACAACCAGTCACCGAAGATTTTTGAATAGCTCGGCAGACCGCCGCTGCTTTTCGGCAGACATCCGCTGGAAGGATCGAATTTTGGCACTGCGTGGAACGTGATCGGGTCTTTTTCTGCAGGCTCGTAGCCACGACCTTTTTTGGTCATGATGTGCAGAAACTGCGGGCCTTTCAGGTCACGCATATTTTTCAACGTGGTGATGAGTCCCAGTACGTCGTGACCGTCTACCGGGCCGATATAATTAAAGCCCAGTTCTTCAAACAGCGTGCCCGGCACCACCATGCCTTTGATGTGTTCTTCAGTGCGTTTGAGCAGTTCTTTAATTGGCGGCACGCCGGAGAAGACTTTCTTTCCGCCTTCGCGTAGCGAAGAATAGAGCTTGCCAGAGAGCAGTTGCGCCAGATGGTTGTTCAGCGCGCCGACGTTTTCCGAAATAGACATTTCGTTGTCATTCAGGATAACCAGCATGTCAGGCTTAATATCCCCCGCGTGGTTCATGGCTTCAAACGCCATTCCCGCAGTGATAGCTCCGTCGCCAATCACGCAAACGGTGCGGCGCTCTTTGCCTTCTTTCTCGGCGGCAACCGCAATACCAATGCCTGCGCTGATAGAGGTTGAGGAGTGCCCAACGCTTAATACGTCATACTCGCTCTCGCCGCGCCATGGGAACGGATGCAGGCCGCCTTTCTGACGAATGGTGCCGATTTTATCGCGGCGACCGGTAAGAATTTTGTGCGGATAAGCCTGATGTCCCACATCCCAGATTAACTGGTCGAAAGGGGTGTTGTAGACGTAGTGCAGCGCGACGGTAAGCTCCACAGTGCCCAGACCGGAGGCAAAATGCCCGCTGGAACGGCTCACGCTGTCGAGCAAATAGCGGCGCAGTTCGTCGCAAAGCTTTGGCAGGCTCTCTTTTGGCAGCAGTCTTAACTCCTGGGTGGAGTCGACCAGCGCCAGGGTCGGGTATTTGGCTATATCAAAACTCATCGCAAGCTCATTGGATATGTTAGTTTATTTATCACGCTGGATTATGTAGTCCGCTAGCGCTTCCAGTGCCGAGGTATCGAGTGACTGTGCGGCCAGCAAACTTAACGACTGGCGGGCTTCCTCAATCAAATCCCGGGCTTTATTCCGGGCTTGCTCAAGACCCAGAAGTGCAGGATAGGTACTTTTGCCAAGCTGCTGATCGGCACCCTGACGTTTACCCAATGTTGCAGTATCGCCTACCACATCCAGTATGTCATCCTGAACCTGGAAGGCCAGACCGATGCTTTCTGCGTATTTATCGAGTATTGCCAGGCATTCTCGCCCTTTATCACCCGCGCTTAACGCACCCAGACGAACGGCAGCGCGAATCAAAGCTCCGGTTTTATGGCGGTGAATACGCTCCAGCGCATCCAGCTCAACCTGGTGACCTTCTGCTGCCAGATCAAGTGCCTGTCCGCCGCACATACCGGCGATACCGCTGGCCTGGGCCAGTTCAGAGATCATCGCGATGCGGTCTCGGTCAGAAACTTCCGGCATCGGCGCGTCGCTGATGATGGAAAACGCCAGCGTTTGCAGCGCATCTCCGGCCAAAATCGCGTTTGCCTCGCCAAATTTCACGTGGCAAGTTGGCAGGCCGCGACGCAGGTCATCGTCGTCCATGGCGGGCAAATCATCGTGCATCAGCGAATAAGCATGGATGCATTCGACGGCGGCTGCGGGAGCGTCAAGTGTACTCAGGCTCACGCCAAACATCTGACCGGTGGCGTAAACCAGGAACGGGCGCAGACGTTTACCGCCTAATAATGCGCCATATTGCATGGTTTCAACCACGGGAGTGTTCTGAAAGGGCAGTGGCGCGATAAAACGGCTCAGTGCCTGGTTGGCCTGCTCAACGCAAGCCTGAAGCTGCTGCGTAAAATCCATTTACTCATTATCCGGTGTAAAAGGCGTAAGGGCGGCGTCTTCCGTATCTGACAGCAGAATTTGCACGCGCTGTTCAGCCTGTTGCAACTTCACCTGTCCCTGACGCGCCAGCTGTACGCCACGTTCGAATTCGTTCAGCGCCTCTTCCAGCGGCAGGTCGCCGCTTTCCAGACGGGTAACAATCTGTTCCAGCTCGCTCAGCGATTTTTCAAAGCTGGCGGGCGCTTCATTTTTCTTCGGCATAATGAATGTCTGACTCTTAATATTTTCAGCCTGGTCATGGTAACGGACTCAGCGCAATTATCAAATAACGCGCAATGGTAAGGCAATGTGCACAGGATGACCATGATGGTGGTATACTTGCGCGCCTGGATGCAGCCGCAGGGTATGGGCTGCTGTATTTTTCCCATTACAAGTCGTTCAGACTTGCCAAAGAACCATTGCCGCCATGAAGTTTATCATTAAATTGTTCCCAGAAATCACCATCAAAAGCCAATCTGTGCGTTTGCGCTTTATAAAAATTCTGACAGGGAACATCCGTAACGTTTTAAAGCACTATGATGAGGACCTTGCCGTCGTCCGTCACTGGGATCACGTTGAGGTTCGCGCTAAAGATGAAAGCCAGCGCCTGGATATTCGTGACGCACTGACTCGTATTCCAGGTATCCACCATATTCTCGAAGTGGAAGACGTGCCGTTCACTGATATGCACGATATTTTCGAGAAAGCGCTGGTGCAATACCGCGATCAACTGGAAGGTAAAACCTTCTGTGTGCGCGTCAAGCGTCGCGGTAAACATGAGTTTAGCTCCATCGAGGTGGAACGTTATGTTGGCGGTGGACTGAATCAGCATATTGAATCCGCACGCGTGAAGCTGACGAAACCTGATGTGACCGTCAATCTTGAAATCGAAAATGACCGTCTGCTGTTGGTAAAAGGTCGCTATGAAGGAATTGGCGGTTTCCCTATCGGGACGCAGGAAGATGTTCTTTCCCTGATTTCCGGTGGTTTCGATTCCGGCGTCTCCAGCTATATGCTGATGCGTCGCGGCTGTCGCGTACACTATTGCTTCTTTAACCTCGGCGGTGCCGCGCATGAAATCGGCGTTCGTCAGGTGGCACATTACCTGTGGAACCGCTTTGGTAGCTCGCATCGCGTGCGTTTTGTCGCTATCAACTTTGAGCCGGTGGTCGGTGAGATCCTGGAAAAAGTCGACGATGGTCAGATGGGCGTGGTCCTCAAACGTATGATGGTTCGCGCGGCGTCTAAAGTGGCCGAGCGTTACGGCGTACAGGCGCTGGTGACCGGTGAAGCGCTGGGCCAGGTGTCCAGCCAGACGCTGACTAACCTGCGCCTGATCGACAATGTATCTGACACGCTGATCCTGCGCCCGCTGATTTCTCACGACAAAGAGCACATCATTAATCTGGCGCGGGAAATTGGTACTGAGGATTTTGCCCGCACCATGCCGGAATACTGTGGTGTGATCTCGAAAAGCCCAACGGTGAAAGCCATCAAAGCGAAGATTGAGGCCGAAGAAGAAAACTTCGACTTCTCGATCCTCGATAAAGTGGTTGAAGAAGCCAATAATATTGATATTCGCGACATTGCCCAGCAGACGCAGCAGACTGTCGTGGAAGTAGAAACCGTGAGTGGTTTCGGCCCGAACGATGTGATTCTGGATATCCGTTCTGTGGATGAACAGGATGACAAACCGCTGAAGGTTGAAGGTGTCGATGTGGTTTCTCTGCCGTTCTACAAACTCAGCACTAAATTCGGCGATTTGGACCAGAATAAAACCTGGTTGTTGTGGTGTGAACGTGGCGTGATGAGTCGTCTGCAGGCGCTCTATCTGCGCGAGCAGGGCTTCGAAAATGTGAAGGTGTATCGTCCTTAGTTCTTTTGTTGCCCGGTGGCGATTTGCTTACCGGGCTTACAAACGATATATGACGTCATCCGGCAACGTTATTCAAATCGAACGGGGAGTGTCTTCCCGTTCGATTCCCAAACCCCCTGATAAACACCCCCTTTTAAATCCAGCGTCATCTTCTCTTCAGAATCTGCAGAGGCTGTCGTTTTTAATTCATAATTCTGATTATTTTCAGCGTCACATTTACCGGTTAGTTCAATAGGTGCACCAAACTTCTCGTAGTAGTAGGCTCCGTTCAGATATCCATCTTTGCAGTTTGCCTGTAACACAATGCGCATACTTTTCCCCAGTGTGCCATAGAGCAACTTGCCGTTAAGACCCGGTGCAGAAGGGTGCGGTTTTTCACTGTTTGCGGTTGTCAGATACTGGCCATAAGGCGTGAGTTGACTGCGCAGCGTTGCGGTAGGAATCTTCGTCGTGAAGTCGCCCAGGTCGTCAAGTGCGCGGTTGGCATGATTGCTACAGCGTTCGTTCAGGAAGACCAGTTGCTCTTTTTGCAGAGAGTATTTGTCGACATAGTACAAACCGTCGGTGTAGGTGGCGCATGAGGCGTAGAAGTCGGCATAGTTAAAATCCTCGCCTTTCTCTTCTTTGAGCTGCTCAGGCGTCCGCGATTTATTTTGCTCAATAAACGCATCGATTTGGCCGCGAATATCTTTTCTGACGCGCGTATTTAATTCTGCGATGGTGGCTGAGGAAAACAGATCGTTGAGCGTAATATTCGCGCCGTTGGTTAAATCGAAATTTATCGGCACATTGTACGATTCACAATACGCCCCGCATCCTTCGGCGAATATGTTCAGCGACAGGATTTTGTCATCGCGATACTCAACTGTGTAGTCAAGGTTTGCCGTGCCATCAATGCCTGATCTGGCGAGCTGATCCAATGTGATCTGTGGGTTATTACCCGGTAACTGATTGAGGACGTTTGCGAAAACATAATCATTGATGCGCTTTGCGACCTTTGGGTTTTCAGTCGAGGAAAACCAGGGCAGGCGATACTGTATTTCAGTGCTATCAGGATAGCGGTACTCAATGTTCTTTATTTCAAGTTGGGTTGCTGTGGAGTAGCTGGAAAGGAGCATTAAAGCCACTCCGCTCAGATATCCTTTCATAACGGTTCCTTTTATAGGGAGTGGCCTGAAGTGTTACTCGTAGTAGTTATAAATACCCGCAGCTATGACCAGTTGTGACGCCACTTCATGGGCTTTTTCGCGTCCAACCAGCAGATCGATTATTTTCAAGCCGAAGTCGATAGACGTCCCTGGCCCCTGGCTGGTCAACAGGTTGACGCGAGGATCCCATACGACGCGCTTATCCTGCCACTGCTCCGCTGGAATGCGGTCTTTCAGCGCCGGGAAACCGGTCATGTTGCCGATGGGGAAAATATCATGTGGGACGAGTACGGTTGCCGCTGCGGCGCAAATCGCGGCGACAATTCTCCCGGAGCGGTGAAACTGTTTTACGGTTTCAACCAGCAGTGGGCTGTCACGGAAACATTCCGCGCCTTTAATACCGCCGGGCAGGATAATGATGTCATAATCGCCATCAGCGACTTCGACCAACGGCGCATCCGCCAGGAGCTTCACGCCGCGTGAGCAAACAATCGTCAGGTCGCCATCGCTGGCGACACTTGCGGTAGTTACCTGAATGCCGCCACGCACCAACAGGTCGATAGTGGTGACCGCTTCGGTCTCTTCACTACCAGGGGCGAGACATACCAGTGCTTGAGCGCTCATACTCACTCTCCTTTCGCTTAACCATTTCAAACAGGCGGGCATTTTCCGGGACGGCGATGCCGTGCGCACGTGCGCGTTTTAACAAATAGCCGGTAATGTAATCGATCTCGGTATGACGCAGGGCTTGAATGTCCTGCAGCATTGATGAGATGTTTTCCGCCGTACTGTCAATCACTTGCTCGACATAATAACGTAAATCATCCACTGATGTATGGTGACCTTCGCGTTCAATGACCGCAGCTACTTCCTGGCATATCAGCGCTATTTTTTCAGGATGCTGGCGTAGTTCGCCGTTAGGGCAGTCCCATAGCGCGGTGAGCGGATTAATGACGCAATTTACTGCCAGTTTACGCCACAGCTCAGCGCGAATGTTGTTATGCCAGGCAACGTCCGGCAGCACATCCTGCAGGATTTCGGCCAGATAACTAAAATCACCATCTTGCTCACGCGCCGGGCCGATACGCGTTGTACCTTTCGCCACATGAATAATGACATTGCCGTCACGACGCGCTGCCTGTGTCGTAGTGCCTATTAACAATGGCTGCGGAATGTTATGCAGTTCTTCTATCGTTCCCATTCCATTGTGAATCAACAGAATAGGCGTGGTTTCAGGCAGAATTGTAGCCAGGCTCTTTACCGCATCAGAAACCTGCCAGGCTTTTAGTGTGACCAGCAACAGATCGCTTTTCGCCAAAAAGTCGGGGTCGTTTGCCGTCAGGGATTCATTAAAAACTGACCCATCCGTGTCAATCAGGTTAACGCTGCAATAAGGCTGTGGTACACGTAGCCACCCTTGTACCTCATGTCCATGTTTGCACAGCGCTGTAAGCCAAAGCTGCCCTAAGGCTCCACATCCCAGTACGGTAATTTTCATTCTTCCTCCTCACCTGCAACAGCACCAGGTGTTAATCCATATCGGCCGCACCCTATTATTGTTCGCGGATATCAGTACCACGTACAATTAGAAGGTACAGCCTAGTATAGCGCTGTCTGTTGAGTAACTTTGCAGGTATTATGCTTCGCATCAAAAATGAAGGGAGAAGAAAAGATGCCATCTTTCGATATTGTCTCTGAAGTTGATCTTCAGGAAGCCCGTAACGCGGTCGATAATGCGAGCCGCGAAGTAGAGTCACGTTTTGATTTTCGTGGCGTAGAGGCTACTTTTGAGCTGAACGAGTCAAATAAGACCATTAAGGTGCTGAGCGAATCTGATTTCCAGGTTAATCAGTTGCTGGATATTTTGCGTGCCAAGCTCCTGAAGCGTGGTATTGAAGGGACTTCGCTGGACGTGCCGGAAACCTTCGTGCACAGCGGCAAAACCTGGTTTGTGGAAGCGAAACTGAAGCAGGGCATTGAAAGCGCAGTGCAGAAGAAAATTGTGAAGCTGATTAAAGACAGCAAGCTGAAGGTGCAGGCGCAGATTCAGGGCGAAGAAATTCGTGTGACTGGTAAGGCTCGTGACGATCTGCAAGCCGTTATGGCGTTGGTTCGCGGTGGCGATTTGGGGCAGCCATTCCAGTTCAAGAACTTCCGCGATTAAGTTCTTATGCCGGATGGTGGGTTACTCACTATCCGGCAAGCTCACGATCACGCCTGGCTTATCGCCTGCTCAACTTCAAATCGATTGGTCACTTTACTGTCGATTTTCACGTAGGCCGAATGTTCATTCGCCACAATCAACACTTCGCTCACCCCTTCTTTGGCCAGCAAACGCTGCTTAAGTGTGTCATCCGCGGCAATTTCCGGTGGAATTTCGACACGCAGGCTACTGACATACGGCGGCTCTTTCATTGTGCTTGCGACCAGCAGCCAGACCGCTGCCAGCAATGCACCGGCGAGGAATACAGCCTGGCCATCAAACATCTCGACAACCCATCCACCAAGTGAGCCGCCAATCGCGACACCGAGAAACTGGCTGGTGGAGTAAACGCCCATTGCCGTCCCTTTATAACCTGCGGGAGACTCTTTGCTGATAAGCGAAGGGAGGAGAGCTTCCATGAGGTTAAAGGCAAGGAAGAATAACTGAACACCCGCAATCAGGCCCCAGAAATGAATGTTCGCGATCCACAATACAATCTCTGCGGCAAGAATTAGTACCACACACGACAGGAAAACCCGTTTCATCCGACGTTTTACTTCGGCATAGATGATGAATGGCACCACGGAAACAAAAGACAGCAGCATCGTTACCAGATAAATTTTCCAGTGTTCCGCTGCGGGGAAACCCGCTTTCGCAAGCTGGCCAGGCAACGCGACAAAGGTGGACATTAGCAAGATGTGCAGGCACATGATGCCGAAATTGAGCTTCAGGAGTTTAGGCTCTGCCAGCACTTTGCGGAAGCTGCTTTTTACCATGCCCGATTCGCGGTTCAGCACATGGGTGGTGCTATTGGGGACTACCCAAATCGTCAGCACGATGCCGGTGGTGGCGAGGGCTGCAATCATCCAGAACAGCGCGTGTAATCCCAGCGCATGGGTGACGATCGGACCTAACACCATTGCAATGGCAAAAGTGATACCGAAGCTGACGCCGATAAACGCCATCGCTTTAGTGCGGTTTTGCTCACGTGTTAAGTCGGACAGTAACGCCATCACGGCGGCAGCAATCGCCCCGGAACCCTGCAGCGCGCGACCGAGAATAATTCCCCAAATGGAGTCTGAAAGTGCAGCAATCACGCTGCCAAAAACGAATATCGCCAGCCCGCCAACGATAAGCGGTTTTCGACCAATGCGGTCAGAGACCAAACCAAAGGGGATCTGGAAAACGGCTTGCGCCAGGCCATAAATGCCGATGGCAAGACCAATAAGCGCTTCGCTGGCACCCTGTAGCGCCATACCGTATGTGGTCAGAACCGGCAGGACCATAAACATGCCAAGCATGCGCAACGAGAATACGGTCCCTAAACCCCAGGTGGCGCGCAACTCACCAGGCGTCATTTTATAATCGTTCATTCCCACCTCTGTATTAATTTCGCGCCTAGTGTAAAGCGGTATGGTGGCGGGGTAAATACACGGTTAATGAGTAAATATTACGTTTCAGGAGGGATTGTGACGCACATAAAAAAGGGTGCCTAAGCACCCTTTTTCGCATCAGCAGATTTTACCAGACGTAAGTCAGCAGGTTCTGCGAGTTTGGCACCATAAAGTCGACGGACATCATCACGCTCAGCGCAGTAATGGCGATGATGGAGAAACCGAACAGCTTACGTGCCCAGACCCGGTCATCTTCCACTTTATAACCACGCAACGCCATGCCTAGCCACCAGACACTCACTGCTGCTGCAACCACTAGATATTTGTATCCAGCGTAACCACCCAGTGAGAGCATCAGCGTAGCGATGGCAAACGCAATGATATACAGAGTGATATGGTTCTTCGCGACTGAAATGCCTTTTACCACCGGCAGTACCGGGATGTTGGCTGCCTGATAATCCTTAAAGCGGAAAATCGCAATCGCGTAAGAGTGCGGCATCTGCCACAGGCTGAAAATAGCCAACAGAATCAGTGCACCGCTATCGAACTCACCAGTTACCGCACAGTAGCCAATCACCGGCGGCGCAGCGCCGGAGAGTGAGCCAATCAGCGTGCCGTAAACCGAGTGACGCTTCATGTACAGACTATATACGCCAACATACACGACGAAGCCCATAACCCCTAGCCAGCAGGCCAGAGGGTTAGCGCCAAACCACAGCAGCATAAAGCCAGCAATACCCAGCAGGGTGGCGTATACCAGCGAGACCGCAGGGGAAATCAGACCCTTAACCAACACGCGGTTTTTGGTCCTCTCCATCTTCCTGTCGATATCCCTGTCGATGTAGTTGTTAAATACACAACCCGACGCCACAACCAGTGACACCCCAACCAACGTGTAGATAAACAGGGGATAGTCAATGCTGCCTTTAGAGGCCAGCAAGAATCCCCCAATCACCGAGATCAGGTTGCCAAAGATGATGCCTGGTTTCGTTACTTGCAGGTATTGCTTAAACATCATAATCGCCGCTCTTAGTGCATCATCATGTTGTAGTTGAGGTTCCACATAATCCAGATGGAGCCCACAACCAGGATGGCGATGATAAGCACAGTAAAGACAAAGGCCGTCATGTTCCAACCTTCATCAGATTTGGTATTCATGTGCAGGAAGCACACCAGGTGCACCAGAATCTGTACCACTGCCATCGCCAGAATAGTCCCCAGAATGACGGCCGGAGAGGCAGAACCTGTCATTACCATCCAGAACGGAATGACCGTCAGGATGATCGACAGGATAAAACCTGTCATGTAGGTTTTTACGCTGCCATGGGATGCGCCGCCGCTCTCGTTAGAATGACTCATTACATCGCCCCCATCAGATAAACAACAGTGAACACACAGATCCACACCACGTCCAGGAAGTGCCAGAACAGGCTCAGGCACATGATACGGGTACGGTTAGTACTGGTAAGGCCACGACGAGCAACTTGCACCATCAACACTGCCATCCAGATAAGACCGGAGGTGACGTGCAGACCGTGGGTACCGACCAGCGCGAAGAATGCTGACAGGAAGCCGCTACGATCCGGGCCCATACCGTTAACAATCAGGTGATGGAATTCATAGAGTTCCATCCCGATAAATCCGGCACCAAACAAGAAGGTCAACGCCAGCCAGGAGATAACCTGGCTCTTGTTGTTCTTGTACATGGCGATAGCCGCCATGCCGTAAGTAATGGAGCTGAATAACAGCAGGAATGTTTCAACCAGAACGAACGGCAGTTCAAAAATGTCCTTACCTGTTGGGCCACCTGCGGTGCCGTTCACCAGAACGGCATAGGTTGCAAACAGAATAGAGAACAGAATGCAGTCGCTCATCAGGTAGATCCAAAATCCGAAGATTTTGGTCTGGCCTGCATCGTGGTGCCCGTGTTCGTGCGCGTGGGCATTCGCGTGCGTCAAAGTATCAGTTGCCATTTTTCAGCCCTGCCTTAGTAATCTCATCGAAATGCTGGTTTTCCAGTTTTTCGACTTCCGGTACCGGCACGTAGTAATCCACGTCTTCATCAAAGCTTTTCACAATCCAGCTGATGATCATGCCTGCGAAGCTTGCAATCGCCAGCCACCAGATATGCCAGATCATGGCGAAACCAAACAGTGTTGCGAAGGCGGTAATGACGATACCTGCACCGCTGTTTTTCGGCATATGAATCTCTTCATAGTGCGCAGGCTGTTTGTACGCGTCACCTTTTTCTTTCATTTCCCAGAAGGCATCACGCTCGTGAACGTGCGGCACAACGGCAAAGTTATAGAACGGAGGCGGGGAAGAGGTTGCCCATTCCAGTGTACGGCCACCCCATGGGTCACCGGTCAGGTCACGGTTCTGCTCGCGGTCGCGAATAGAAACGAAGATCTGAATCAGCTGGCACAGGATACCCAGTGCAATCAGCGCGGCACCGCAAGCGGCAACGACCAGCATCGGATGGAACTGAGGGTCAATCTGCTGGCTGAGGCGACGGGTCATCCCCATAAAGCCCAGCACGTACAGCGGCATAAATGCCACGAAGAAGCCGATGATCCAGAACCAGAATGCGCGTTTGCCCCAGGTTTCGTTCAGCGTGAAGCCGAACGCTTTTGGCCACCAGTAGGTCATACCCGCGAAGCAACCGAACACGACGCCGCCGATGATAACGTTATGGAAGTGCGCAATCAGGAACAGACTGTTGTGCAGTACGAAGTCTGCACCCGGAACCGCCAGCAGCACGCCGGTCATACCGCCGACTGAGAAGGTTACGATGAAGCCAATCGTCCACAGCATTGCTGAGTGGAATACGATGCGGCCCTGATACATGGTGAACAACCAGTTGAAGATCTTCACCCCGGTCGGGATGGCGATAATCATCGTGGTGATACCGAAGAAGGCGTTTACGTTAGCGCCCGCACCCATGGTGAAGAAGTGGTGCAGCCAAACAACGAACGACAGTACGGTGATACACACGGTTGCCCACACCAGCGAGGTGTAACCAAACAGGCGTTTACGCGAGAAGGTTGCAGCGATTTCGGAGAAAACACCGAAGACCGGCAGAACCAGAATGTACACTTCCGGATGGCCCCAGGCCCAAATCAGGTTGATGTACATCATCATGTTGCCGCCCATATCGTTGGTAAAGAAATGGGTACCCAGATAGCGATCCAGGGTCAGCAACGCGACGGTGACGGTCAGGATTGGGAAGGAGGCGATAATCAGTATGTTTGCGCACAGAGATGCCCAGCTAAATACTGGCATCTTGAACATAGTCATACCTGGTGCACGCATCTTAATGATGGTCACAAAGAAGTTGATACCGGTCAGTGTTGTACCGATACCGGACAGCTGGACCGCCCATATCCAATAATCGACCCCGACGCTTGGACTGTACTCTATTCCCGAGAGTGGCGGATACGCCAGCCAACCGGTCTGTGCGAATTCACCTACGCCCAGAGACAGGTTAACCAGGATTACGCCGACAACGGTGAACCAGAAGCTCAGGTTGTTCAGGAATGGGAATGCAACGTCACGTGCGCCGATCTGCAGTGGAACCACCAGGTTCATCAGACCGATAACAAATGGCATTGCTACGAAGAAGATCATGATCACGCCGTGAGCCGTGAAGATCTGGTCGTAGTGGTGAGGAGGCAGGAAGCCCGCTTCACCCGCAGAAGCCAGCGCTTGCTGACTACGCATCATGATGGCGTCAGCAAAGCCACGGATCAACATGACGATTGCGACGATGACATACATGATGCCAAGGCGTTTGTGGTCAACCGAAGTTAGCCACTCTTTCCACAGGTAGGTCCACTTACCAAAGTAAGTGATAAGGCCTAGTAAGGCCGCTCCACCGATGATAATGGCAGCGATCGTAACCATGACGATTGGTTCATGGAACGGGACTGCATCCAGTGTCAATTTTCCGAACATCGTATTCTTCCTCGGCCCCTTAGTGAGCGGATTCCGCGTGGCTCATGTCCATGCCTTCCATCCCTTCGTGTGCGCTGTGCTCACCTTCTGGTTTGGTCATGTCCATGCTCTTACCGTGAGCCATAAATTTGTTAATAACGTCTTTAAACAAATCCGGTTTCACGTTGGAGAAGTATTCCACCTGGTTGTATTCACTTGGCGCAGCCACTTTCTCGAACGCCGCCATGTCACTCATGGTGTTCGTGGACTGTTTCGCTTTAGCAACCCATTGGTCGAATTCGGCGCGGTCCTTTGTTGCGATAGCCTTGAACTTCATACCGGAGAAGCCTGGTCCGCTGTAGCTTGCGGAGATACCATCATAAGTACCGACTTCGTTAGCGATCAGATGCAGGCGAGTCTGCATACCGGCCATGGCATAAATCTGGCTACCCAGACGCGGGATAAAGAAGGAGTTCATCACGGAGTTGGATGTCACTTTGAATTCAACCGGAGTGTTCGCCGGGAAGGCGATTTCATTCACGGTAGCGATACCCTGTTCCGGATAGATGAAGAACCATTTCCAGTCCATGGAAACCACTTCGATGGTAATGGGCTTCTCGTCATGCGCCAGCGGTTTGCTTGGCTCAAGTGCGTGAGTGGTTTTCCAGGTGAGTACAGCAAGGAAAATGATGATCAGAATCGGCACCGTCCAGACCACAGCTTCCACTTTATTGGAGTGTGACCAGTTCGGGCTGTACTTCGCATCTTTATTGCTTGCACGGTACTTCCAGGCAAAACCAACAGCCATCAAGATGGCCGGAATAACGACAATCAACATCAGGCCAAATGCCGTCAGTATCAGTGAACGTTGTTCCAGTCCAATCTGTCCTTTAGGGTCAAGCAGCGCAGAATTACAGCCACTGAGTAATGCAGTGCCTGCAATTAATGACAACCATCCCAAACTTTTATTGTATTTCCTGAGTCTCATTTAACGACCTCAATTCCACGGGACCGGGTGGCGTTTAAAGTGTGAGGGCATTTTACGGGAAGGTTACATTACTGTAAACATCATTGGATCTGTGTTACCGGGTTCTGCCGTGCGTGTCACATATGTTGCAATATATGTCAGGTTGGCTTTAAGAACCTGTTGCAACATCATGTTATAACGAAAGCGGGTTCATGGAGAAGGCATAGAGGGCAATTGGTATAACCAATGGTAAAATAAAACAATTGTTTAACAATTGATTATCAATAAAGAGACAATTGAAGGGCGGAAAATAAATCTGTCTTGGCTGAATCGAGTAAGGAAAATAGAATTTATAAAAGGCGTCAATAATTTCCAAATTCTATGGGGCACAAAACAACAAATATTATTTTTATCAATCGTTGTTTATTTAGCCGTTATAATTACGCAGGGTGATTACAACGGCCAAATAAACCGGTCAAATTACGCCAGACGCGTTTTGCGTAGAGCCAGGTAATCCAGCAGTCCACCGAATACGATCCCACAGACGGCGATCAGGACCGCAACTTCAAGGAGTTCCGACAGGAAGGAGAAATTGGTGTAATCGAGGGCGTTCATCGTTAGCAGTAACAGCCATACAGCCAGTAGACAGCAGCCCACCAATAGCGTCATTAATGCCAGATTGTATGCTCCGCGGAATTCCGTGCGCGGGATAAAACTTTCGTTTTGCCAGCTATGTTCCAGCGTCTGACGGCAAACCAGCAACAACACGAGGCCTGGGATCGCGGCAAACACAGAGAACAGATAAAATGTTGGCCAGCCGTGCGCTTCGACAAACCAACCCGCTACCGGACCTACGTAAACGCGTCCAACTGCGGAAAGGGCTGAGAGCAGGGCGAATTGCGTTGCAGAAAAAGATTTATTACACAACGTCATTAACAGGGCGACAAACGCCGCTGTCCCCATGCCGCCGCAGAGGTTTTCGAAGAATACTGCCGCGCCCATACTGAACATGTGCTTATCAGTAATGGAAAGTAACCAGTAGCCTGCATTTGACGCCCCTTGCAGAACGCCGAAAATCAGCAATGCACGGAACAGCGACAGACGCTGCATCAGGATCCCGCCGTAGAGTGCGCCAACAATTGTGGCCAGCAGCCCCAGCGTTTTATTGACGACGCCGACTTCGCCTGCGTCAAATCCGACGCCGCGAATTAAAAATGTCGTGGTCAGGCTCATGGCGAAGGCATCGCCAAGTTTATACAGCACAATGAGCAGCAGGATAAGCCAGGCGTTGTTACGCCCAAAGAAGTCACGTAGTGGGGCGACAACCGCTTGTTCCAGCGTTTTGGGAACCGGAATAGTATCTGTGGGTTCGGGGGCCAACAGGGTGGCGATAATACAAGGAATGAGTAGTGCTGCCATCAACCAGTACATTCCTTGCCAGCCCAACCAGCGATCGGCCATCCACAGGGCCAGTCCACCGGAAACCAGCATCCCCAGGCGGTAACCCAGCACGCTGATTGCCGCGCCGGTTCCTCGTTCTTCTGCGGGCAAAACGTCCGTTTTCCATGCGTCAAAGACGATATCCTGTGAGGCTGAGCAGAACGCGATGACTACTGCGAGTGCAGCCATCCAGCGTAGTTGCGAGCCAGGTTCCAGGAATCCCATTGCGGCGATAGAAATGAGTAGTAATAGCTGGGTAGTGAGCAGCCAGCCGCGACGTCGCCCTAAAAAAGGTGGCGTGTAGCGGTCCATAACCGGGGACCAGAGGAACTTAAAGACGTAGGCCTGGCCGACCAGAGAAAAGAAGCCGATGGTTTTAAGGTCGATATTCTCAACCGTCATCCATGCCTGGAGCGTACCGGAGGTCAGTGCGAGTGGTAAACCGGAGGCAAAGCCTAGCATCAGCAGAATAGCTGATTTCGGTTGCTGGAAAATGCTTAAATAGTGACTGGGCATGAGTATTTAAAGCTGACCCGGCGTTAGCCGGGTCAGGATGCAGAAATTAACGTGCGTTCTGCTTGATGAAATCATGAACGCTGGTGTCCTGAGACATATCAGAGATGGTGTCTGTCAGGACGCTGTTAACGGCGTCCGCAATATTTTTGTTAGAGGCCTGGAATGCGCCTTCAACAGAGTAGCTTGCGCGGTAGTTTTTCGTCATCTTGTTGCCGTTTGCCGCGGTTGCGATAATAGCGATGTCGGCTTTGGTGGCGATGTTATAGCGCACGCTACCTTGAGACACATCAGCATACAGTTGGCTAACGATGATTTGCAGGTTAACTGCACCGTTCGGACCTACCATGTAACCGCGCGCGGTCATCTGTTTCTCCAGTACTTCTTGCAGCAGGAATCGCAGATCGCGGGAAGCAGTCAGAGTAACCAGTTGATTGTCGCGGGTCACTTTCGCCAGTGCCTGATCCTGACGCTGGTCGGCGCCGTTGATGCTGACAGTCACACCCATCAGGCTAGGATCCTGCTGCGGCAGGGTAATTCTCGGAGAAACGTTAATGGTGGTGGGTGGAGTTGCGCAGCCAGCCAACATAAACAGCGCGACTAAAGGAAAGAGGATTTTTTTAAACATGCCAGGGCTCTCAGCGAATCTAAATTGTATGGTTAGAGAAATTTCCCGCCATCATAACATCGCCAACGACGAGGGGAAGTGGGTAACGCATGTAAATTCATCGCGTTGTCCGTTTAGTTACTTTGTAGATACCATAAGTGGAGTTTTTGCAATCAAACGAACAGATGAACCAGTGAACTTCATTCGTTTGAATGAGAAAATCAGACAAACGCTAATTATTTGTTGCTTAGGTGTAATGAAAACGGTAAAAGCGGCTAGTATTTAAAGGGATGGGTGACATCTCAGCGTTGTCGGAGGAAATATTTCATGATGATTCGTGAGCAAATAGAAGAAAAATTAAGGGCAGCGTTCCAACCCGTGTTCCTCGAAGTTGTGGATGAAAGCTATCGTCACAATGTTCCGGCAGGTTCTGAAAGCCACTTTAAGGTTGTGCTGGTCAGCGATCGCTTTGCAGGTGAGCGTTTTCTTAATCGTCATCGGATGATTTACGGTACGTTAACGGCGGAGCTCTCCACAACCGTGCATGCACTAGCCCTGCATACCTACACGACTAAGGAGTGGGAAGGGTTGCAGGATACTGTTTTTGCCTCTCCTCCCTGTCGTGGAGGTGGAGCGGGAAGCATCGCGTAGAAAAACGGATTTGCAACAACCGGCGCTTTTCCAGTATGTTGCTACAGATTATGTGAAAACGGCCTACGGGCCGTTTTGTTTTGTCTGAATTCTGAGCGAGTCGTATAGTATTCAGACAAAAATTAGCCGGGAATTGTGAAAAAAGCCGCAGCAACGCGCGATAACCGTTCTCGACTCATAAAAGTGATGCCGCTATAATGCGCGTCTTATTTTTCGGAATGTCTTCGGGATGATTCTGACGACAGGGAATGTGATTGATTATGAGAACATCCCGGTTCCGCGAAGCCAACAACCTGTGCTTGCGGAGAAGAGTTGACCGAGCACTGTGATTTTTTGAGGTAACAAGATGCAAGTTTCAGTTGAAACCACTCAAGGCCTTGGCCGCCGTGTAACGATTACTATCGCTGCTGACAGCATCGAGACCGCTGTGAAAAGCGAGCTGGTCAACGTAGCGAAGAAAGTGCGTATTGACGGTTTCCGCAAGGGAAAAGTACCGATGAATGTTGTTGCTCAGCGTTATGGCGCATCTGTTCGCCAGGACGTTCTGGGTGACCTGATGAGCCGTCACTTCGTTGACGCAATCATTAAAGAAAAAATTAATCCGGCTGGCGCACCGAACTACGTTCCGGGCGAATACAAACTGGGTGAAGATTTCACTTACGCGGTAGAATTCGAAGTATACCCGGAAGTTGAATTGACCGGTCTGGAAGCTATTGAAGTTGAAAAACCAGTTGTTGAAGTGACCGACGCTGACGTTGACGTTATGCTGGACACCCTGCGTAAGCAGCAGGCAACCTGGAAAGACAAAGACGGCGCTGCTGATGCAGAAGACCGTGTAACCATCGACTTCACCGGTTCTGTAGACGGTGAAGAGTTCGAAGGCGGCAAAGCATCTGATTTCGTACTGGCGATGGGCCAGGGTCGTATGATCCCGGGCTTTGAAGAAGGTGTTAAAGGTCACAAAGCTGGCGAAGAGTTCACTATCGACGTGACCTTCCCGGAAGAGTACCACGCTGAAAACCTGAAAGGTAAAGCCGCTAAATTCGTTATCAACCTGAAAAAAGTTGAAGAACGTGAACTGCCGGAACTGACTGAAGAATTCATCAAACGTTTCGGCGTTGAAGATGGTTCCGTTGCCGGTCTGCGCGCTGAAGTGCGTAAAAACATGGAACGCGAGCTGAAAGGTGCCGTGCGTAACCGCGTTAAGACTCAGGCGATCGAAGGTCTGGTGAAAGCCAATGACATCGACGTTCCTGCTGCTCTGATTGACAACGAAATCGATGTTCTGCGTCGTCAGGCTGCTCAGCGTTTTGGTGGCAACGAGAAACAAGCTCTGGAACTGCCGCGTGAACTGTTCGAAGAACAGGCTAAACGCCGCGTAGTTGTTGGCCTGCTGCTGGGCGAAGTGATTCGTACCAATGAGCTGAAAGCTGACGAAGAGCGTGTTAAGGGCCTGATCGAAGAGATGGCTTCTGCTTACGAAGATCCGAAAGAAGTTGTTGAATTCTACAGCAAAAACAAAGAGCTGATGGAAAACATGCGCAACGTCGCTCTGGAAGAACAGGCTGTTGAAGCGGTTCTGGCGAAAGCGAAAGTGACTGAAAAAGCCACTTCTTTCAACGAGCTGATGAACCAGCAGGCGTAATTCGTCGCTTTTTTAGCACGAAATATATACGCAAGCCCGTCACCTTCAGGTGGCGGGTTTTTTTTTGTCATGGATTTTGCATGGGAAGAGTGCGAAAACAGCGTTTCAGTGTTAGCGTTACAACAAAAGATTGTTATGCTTGAATTATGGCGATGTCGTACCCATTACAGAGGGACTAGCTGATAATCCGTCCATAAGGTTACAATCAGCACAGCAGGTTTTTTCAAATTTTATCCAGGAGACGGAAATGTCATACAGCGGCGAACGAGATAACTTTGCACCCCATATGGCGCTGGTGCCGATGGTCATTGAACAGACCTCACGTGGTGAGCGCTCTTTTGATATCTATTCTCGTCTACTTAAGGAACGCGTTATTTTTCTGACTGGCCAGGTCGAAGACCATATGGCTAACCTGATTGTGGCGCAGATGCTGTTCCTGGAAGCGGAAAACCCGGAAAAAGATATCTACCTGTACATCAACTCCCCTGGTGGGGTGATTACCGCAGGGATGTCTATCTATGACACCATGCAGTTTATTAAGCCGGACGTCAGCACCATTTGTATGGGCCAGGCGGCCTCAATGGGCGCGTTCCTGCTGACTGCAGGGGCAAAAGGTAAGCGTTTTTGCCTGCCTAACTCTCGCGTCATGATCCACCAGCCTCTGGGCGGTTACCAGGGCCAGGCGACGGATATTGAAATTCATGCCCGTGAAATCCTGAAAGTGAAAGGGCGCATGAATGAACTTATGGCGCACCATACGGGTCAATCTCTTGAGCAGATTGAGCGTGATACTGAGCGCGATCGCTTCCTCTCCGCTTCTGAAGCGGTGGAGTATGGTCTGGTCGACTCGATTTTGACCCATCGTAATTGATGCCTGAGGTGCAGGTGTGCCGCTACACACTTTATCCTTAAAGTTACCTCTTTGTAGGCTGCCAGCGCTTACTCCTGTTACTTACTTATGTAAGCGGCCGGGGATTTGCTTAGTTGCCGCCTCGATGTAGCTCGAATGATTTTGTGTATATACTAATGAAGGGCGGCACAACGCTGACAAGCGGCCTTGCGCCTGAGAATGGCATTTGCGTCGTCGTGTGCGGCACAAAGAACAAAGAAGAGGTTTTGACCCATGACAGATAAACGCAAAGATGGCTCGGGCAAATTGTTGTACTGCTCTTTTTGCGGCAAAAGCCAGCATGAAGTGCGCAAGCTGATTGCCGGTCCATCCGTGTATATCTGCGACGAATGTGTTGATTTATGTAACGACATCATTCGCGAAGAGATTAAGGAAGTAGCACCGCACCGTGAACGCAGTGCGCTGCCGACGCCACACGAAATTCGCAACCACCTGGACGATTACGTTATCGGTCAGGAACAGGCGAAGAAAGTGCTGGCGGTCGCGGTATACAACCATTACAAACGTCTGCGCAATGGCGACACCAGCAATGGCGTCGAGTTGGGCAAAAGTAACATTCTGCTGATTGGCCCGACGGGTTCCGGTAAAACGCTGCTGGCTGAAACGCTGGCGCGCCTGCTGGATGTTCCGTTCACTATGGCTGATGCCACCACCCTGACCGAAGCCGGTTATGTGGGTGAAGACGTTGAAAATATCATTCAGAAACTGTTGCAGAAGTGCGATTACGACGTACAGAAAGCGCAGCGCGGGATTGTCTATATTGATGAGATCGACAAAATCTCACGTAAATCAGACAACCCGTCTATTACGCGTGACGTTTCCGGCGAAGGCGTACAGCAGGCGTTGCTGAAACTGATCGAAGGGACAGTTGCTGCAGTTCCGCCTCAGGGTGGACGTAAGCATCCGCAGCAGGAGTTCTTGCAGGTTGACACCTCTAAGATCCTGTTTATCTGCGGTGGTGCTTTCGCAGGGCTGGATAAGGTGATTGCTAACCGTGTTGAAACCGGCTCCGGCATTGGTTTTGGTGCGACGGTAAAAGCCCAGTCTGATAAAGCCAGCGAAGGTGAACTGCTGTCGCAGGTCGAACCGGAAGATCTGATCAAGTTTGGTCTGATCCCTGAATTCATCGGTCGTCTGCCGGTTGTGGCAACTCTGAGCGAACTGAGTGAAGAAGCGCTGATCCAGATCCTGAAAGAACCGAAAAACGCCCTGACCAAACAGTATCAGGCGCTGTTCAATCTTGAAGGTGTCGATCTGGAATTCCGTGAAGAAGCTCTGGATGCGATTGCTAAAAAAGCGATGGCGCGCAAAACCGGTGCCCGTGGCCTGCGTTCTATCGTGGAAGCTGCGCTGCTCGACACAATGTACGATCTGCCTTCTATGGAAGACGTCGAAAAAGTAGTGATCGACGAGTCCGTGATCAGTGGCCAAAGCAAGCCGTTATTGATTTACGGTAAGCCGGAAGCACAGCAGGCATCTGGTGAATAATTAACCATTTTATACAATCGGTTAATCAAAAAGGGGGGATTTTATCTCCCCTTTTATTTTTCCGTAAACATGGCGTTGAATGTGTGGGAAACATCCCCATATACTGACATACATGTTAAAGGTGGTATGAAGCACAGCAATGCCATCCGATTACCTGGCGGACACTAAACTAAGAGAGAGCTCTATGAATCCTGAGCGTTCTGAACGCATTGAAATCCCCGTATTGCCGTTGCGCGATGTGGTGGTTTATCCGCACATGGTCATACCCTTATTTGTAGGGCGGGAAAAATCTATCCGTTGCCTTGAAGCGGCTATGGACCATGATAAAAAAATCATGCTGGTCGCGCAGAAAGAAGCTTCAACGGATGAGCCGGGTGTAAACGATCTTTTCACCGTCGGGACCGTGGCCTCTATTTTGCAGATGCTGAAACTGCCTGACGGCACCGTAAAAGTGCTGGTCGAGGGGTTACAGCGCGCGCGTATTTCTGCGCTGTCTGATAACGGCGAGCATTTCTCTGCGAAAGCGGAGTACCTTGATTCGCCAGCCATTGATGAGCGCGAACAGGAAGTGCTGGTGCGGACCGCAATCAGCCAGTTCGAAGGCTATATCAAGCTGAACAAGAAAATCCCACCAGAAGTGCTGACGTCGCTTAACAGCATTGACGATCCTGCGCGTCTGGCGGACACCATCGCTGCCCATATGCCACTGAAGCTGGCGGACAAACAGTCCGTGCTGGAGATGTCCGACGTTAACGAACGTCTGGAATATCTGATGGCGATGATGGAATCTGAAATCGATCTGCTGCAGGTTGAGAAACGCATTCGCAACCGCGTTAAAAAGCAGATGGAGAAGTCCCAGCGTGAGTACTATCTGAACGAGCAAATGAAAGCCATTCAGAAAGAGCTCGGCGAGATGGACGATGCGCCGGATGAAAACGAAGCGCTGAAACGTAAGATCGACGCGGCGAAAATGCCGAAAGAGGCAAAAGAGAAAGCGGAAGCTGAACTGCAGAAGCTGAAAATGATGTCTCCAATGTCGGCAGAAGCGACTGTAGTACGTGGCTACATCGACTGGATGGTACAGGTTCCGTGGAATGCGCGTAGCAAGGTCAAAAAAGATCTGCGTCAGGCGCAGGAAATCCTTGATACCGACCATTACGGTCTGGAGCGCGTGAAAGACCGTATTCTCGAGTATCTTGCGGTTCAAAGCCGTGTGAACAAAATCAAGGGGCCGATCCTGTGCCTGGTTGGACCGCCGGGGGTGGGTAAAACCTCTCTGGGCCAGTCCATCGCTAAAGCGACCGGGCGTAAATACATTCGTATGGCGCTGGGCGGCGTGCGTGATGAGGCTGAAATTCGTGGTCACCGCCGGACTTATATTGGTTCGATGCCGGGTAAACTGATCCAGAAAATGGCCAAAGTGGGCGTTAAAAACCCGCTGTTCCTGCTTGATGAGATCGACAAAATGTCTTCCGACATGCGTGGCGATCCGGCTTCCGCACTGCTTGAAGTGTTGGATCCAGAGCAGAACGTGGCGTTCAGCGATCACTACCTGGAAGTGGATTACGATCTCAGCGACGTCATGTTCGTTGCGACCTCTAACTCCATGAACATTCCGGCGCCGTTGCTGGATCGTATGGAAGTGATCCGTCTGTCCGGTTATACCGAAGACGAGAAGCTGAATATCGCCAAACGTCACCTGCTGCCGAAGCAGATTGAGCGTAACGCGCTGAAAAAAGGCGAGCTGACGGTCGACGATAGCGCCATTGTGGGCATTATTCGTTACTACACTCGTGAAGCAGGCGTACGTAGTCTGGAGCGTGAAATCTCCAAACTGTGCCGTAAAGCGGTTAAACAACTGTTGCTCGATAAGTCACTGAAGCATATCGAAATCAATGGCGATAACCTGCATGATTACCTGGGGGTACAGCGCTTTGACTACGGTCGTGCGGACAACGAAAACCGCGTTGGTCAGGTTACGGGGCTGGCATGGACGGAAGTAGGTGGCGATCTGCTGACCATTGAAACCGCTTGTGTACCGGGTAAAGGCAAGCTGACCTACACCGGTTCTCTGGGTGAAGTGATGCAGGAATCCATTCAGGCAGCGCTGACCGTGGTTCGTGCGCGTGCGGAAAAACTGGGCATTAATCCGGATTTTTACGAAAAACGCGACATCCACGTCCACGTACCTGAAGGGGCAACACCGAAAGATGGTCCGAGTGCGGGTATTGCCATGTGTACTGCGCTGGTGTCTTGTCTGACTGGTAACCCGGTGCGTGCGGATGTGGCAATGACCGGCGAGATCACTCTGCGTGGTCAGGTTCTGCCTATCGGTGGTTTGAAAGAAAAATTGCTGGCAGCACACCGTGGCGGCATCAAAACGGTCTTAATTCCAGATGAAAACAAACGTGACCTGGAAGAGATTCCGGACAACGTAATTGCCGATCTGGACATCCATCCGGTGAAACGCATTGAGGAAGTTCTGACTCTCGCACTGCAAAATGAACCGTCTGGAATGCAGGTTGTAGCGGCAAAATAGTGACCTCGCGCAAAGAGCACTAATAAAAACAGGGCTGGCAGGTCATTTCGGACTTGCCAGCCTTTTTTTGTATAGCTAATTTAGATGACGGATTAGGTCTGCCATCATTAACGGGTGTTGTAAGGGCATGGCAGGCCTGATATAACTGCTGCGCGTTCGCACTTTGAAGGATTCAGGTGCGATATAAATTATAAAGAGGAAGAGAAGAGTGAATAAATCTCAACTGATCGACAAAATTGCTGCAGGGGCTGATATCTCTAAAGCTGCGGCTGGCCGTGCGTTAGATGCAATTATTGCTTCTGTTACCGAATCTCTGAAAGAGGGTGATGACGTAGCGCTGGTAGGTTTTGGTACTTTTGCCGTTAAAGAGCGTGCTGCCCGTACTGGTCGCAACCCGCAAACTGGTAAAGAGATCACCATCGCCGCGGCAAAAGTACCGGGTTTCCGTGCAGGTAAAGCACTGAAAGACGCGGTAAACTAAGAGTGATCCCCTTGGGGATGTGACAAAGTACAAGGGCGCATCAACTGATGTGCCTTTTTTATTTCCCATTCCGGGACTTTCTACGTGTTGTGGGCTGACAATTGCCCCTGTTTCTTGTCACAATAGACCTTTCCGCGCAGCGTTCAGAAAACGCTATGCTGCGTGAGGTATACAGTCACCTACAGCGGAGTGTGGTTACACCATGATGGACAGCTTACGCACGGCTGCTAACAGTCTCGTGCTCAAGATTATTTTCGGTATCATTATCGTGTCGTTCATTTTGACCGGCGTGAGTGGTTACCTGATTGGCGGAAGCAACAACTACGCCGCAAAAGTGAATGGCCAGGAAATTAGCCGCGGGCAGTTTGAGAATGCGTTTAACAGCGAACGTAATCGCATGCAGCAGCAGTTGGGCGATCAGTACTCTGAACTGGCGGCAAACGAAGGCTACATGAAAACGCTGCGTCAGCAGGTGTTGAATCGTCTTGTGGACGAGGCTCTGCTGGATCAGTACTCCCGTGAGCTTAAGCTCAGCATCAGCGACAAGCAGGTTAAACAGGCTATTTTTGCTACTCCTGCTTTCCAGGTTGATGGCAAATTTGATAACAACCGCTACAACGCGATTGTGAATCAGATGGGGATGACTGCAGACCAGTATGCTCAGGCACTGCGTAACCAGCTCACCACGCAGCAACTGATCAACGGCGTTGCCGGGACAGATTTCATGCTGAAAGGTGAAACGGATGAGCTGGCGGCGCTGGTCGCACAACAACGTGTCGTGCGTGAAGCGACGATTGACGTCAACGCCCTTGCTGCGAAGCAATCGGTGACCGACCAGGAAGTAGCCAGCTACTACGAGCAGAATAAAAATCGCTTTATGACGCCGGAGCAGTTCCGTGTGAGTTACATCAAGCTGGATGCTGCAGCAATGCAGGAAACAGCCAGCGATGCTGATATTCAGTCTTACTATGACCAGCATCAGGATCAGTTCACCCAACCTCAGCGTAGCCGTTACAGCATCATTCAGACTAAAACGGAAGATGAAGCCAAAGCGGTACTGGATGCGCTGAACAAAGGCGGTGATTTTGCCGCTCTGGCCAAAGAAAAATCCGCCGACATTATCTCTGCCCGTAACGGCGGTGATATGGGATGGCTGGAAGAATCTACTACGCCGGATGAGTTGAAAAATGCTGGCCTGAAAGAAAAAGGTCAGCTGTCAGGTGTGATCAAATCTTCGGTTGGTTTCCTCGTTGCCCGCCTGGACGATATCCAGCCAGCACAGGTTAAACCTCTGAGCGAAGCGCGTGATGATATCGCGGCGAAAGTGAAGCAGGAAAAAGCGCTGGATGCTTACTATGCGTTGCAACAGAAAGTGAGCGATGCTGCAAGTAACGATAACGAATCCCTGGCGGGGGCTGAGCAGGCTGCTGGCATGAAAGCGGTCGAAACGGGCTGGTTTAGCCGTGACACCCTGCCGGAAGAGCTGAATTTCAAACCTGTCTCTGACATCATTTTTAACGGTGGTCTGATTGGTGAGAATGGTTCTCCGGGCAGTAATTCTGACATCATCACAGTGGATGGCGATCGTGCGTTTGTGCTGCGTATTGCGGAGCATAAAGCAGAGGCTGTTAAGCCACTGGCGGATGTGAAAGAGCAGGTCATCGCGCTCGTTAAGCATAATAAAGCTGAGCAACAGGCGAAACTGGATGCAGACAAACTGCTGACTGAGCTGAAAGCCGGTAAAGGTGATGAAGCAATGAAAGCAGCCGGTCTTAGCTTCGGCGAAGAGAAGACGCTGAGCCGAACTGGCCAGGATCCCGTGAGTCAGGCTGCATTTGGCCTGGGGCTGCCAGCGAAAGACAAGCCGAGCTACGGTGTGGCGAACGATATGCAGGGCAATGTAGTTCTGCTGGCACTGGAAGAAGTGAAAGCGGGTTCTATGCCTGAGCAGCAGAAGAAAGCGATGGTTCAGGGGATTACCCAGAATAACGCACAGATTGTCTTCGAAGCGCTGATGAGCAACCTGCGTAAAGCTGCAAAAATTAAAGTCGGTGATGCGCTGGAACAGCAGCAGTAACCGAGGCTCTTCGCAAAAAATTGCAAAAAGTTGTATTCCCCAAAGGCCGCTTTCGCGGCCTTTTCCATTTCTGATATTTGCTATTTGTCTGCTGTTCTTCACCTCGCTATCGTGACTCTACTGTTAACAAACAAGGAGCAAACAGTATGAAACATGGAATCAAAGCACTGCTTATTACCCTTTCGTTGACTTGTGTGGGTATGACACAAAGTGCGCTGGCGGCGGAACCTGTCGCAAACAGTCAGATGACCCAGACCAAAGCAGATACCTCTGGTGCGGCGCATGGAAAAGCAACTGCACCGGCAAAATCCAGCGATGATGAAGGCACCAGGGTAAGTATCAATACAGCCTCTGCGGAGGATTTAGCGCGGGTTATGAATGGTGTGGGATTGAAGAAGGCGCAGGCGATAGTCAGTTATCGGGAGGAGTACGGACCGTTTAAAACCGTCGATGATTTAAAGCAGGTGCCGGGAATGGGAAGTTCACTGGTGGAACGTAATCTGGCATTTTTAACACTTTAATAACTTGCGCAGTGGCAAAAATTTGCCAGACTATAGAGGTCATACCAGTTATGACCTCTATACTCGTCGCATTTCAAGCTGTAGATGCGTTGGTTACGCTCACTTGCCCGAATTATACGCTTGCTGAGTTACTCGGTCTGCGACCTCCCTCTTAGGGGCCAGCGCAAGCGCTGTTCAAAACACAGCGTGTTTTGTCCTGCAACTCGAAATCCTTAGAGTATGTTCTTATAAAAAAATTAGGGTTCCCGCGCTATGCAAACACAGATTAAAGTCCGTGGTTATCATCTCGATGTCTATCAGCACGTCAACAATGCCCGTTATCTTGAGTTTCTGGAAGAAGCCCGCTGGGACGGTCTTGAAAACAGTGATAGCTTTCAGTGGATGACCGCACACAACATCGCTTTTGTGGTGGTTAACATCAATATTAACTACCGGCGTCCTGCTGTGCTGAGCGATCTGCTGACCATAACCAGCCAGGTACAACAGTTAAACGGAAAAAGTGGAGTTTTAAACCAGACAATCACTCTGGAGCCGGAAGGGCAGGTCGTAGCCGATGCGTTAATTACTTTTGTCTGCATTGATTTGAAAACTCAGAAAGCGCTACCGCTGGAAGGAGAGTTGCGAGAAAAGCTGGAGCAGATGGTGCAGTAATTGTCGGTTGCCTGATGGCGTTTTTCTTATCAGGCCCAGAAGTTCATTATTTGTAAGCCGGATTAGGCGGTTATGCCGCAATCCGGCTCAATTCAAAAATTACTTTAACCCGGTCTTGCGCTTCATTGCAGCCATAATCTCGGATTTATCCGCCAGATAATGGTTCAGACCGTTAGCGCGCAGATTACAGGCGGCACAATGACCACAACCGTCGCCCTTAATTCCGTTGTAGCAGGTCAGTGTCTCATTACGCACCAGATCCAGCTTGCCCCAGTAATCGGCCAGCGCCCAGGTTTCAGCTTTATCAATCCACATCAGCGGGGTTTCAAAGCGGATGTCTTTTGCCATCCCCAGACTAACGGCATGGTTCAGCGCTTTGACAAATTCATCGCGACAATCCGGATAACCGGAGAAATCGGTTTCGCAGACGCCGGTAATGACAGCCTCCGCTTTCACCTGGTAAGCATAAATAGCCGCCAGCGTTAAAAACAGAATATTGCGCCCTGGCACGAAGGTATTGGGGATGCCGTCAGCATCCGGTTCATAATCCGGAACCGGAATATTATCCCGGGTCAGACTACTGACAGCCAGTTCGCTGAGCAGCGTGACATCAAGGACTTTGTGTGCACGGGCACCAAGTTTTAAGGCCAGGTCACGTGCGACATCAATCTCAGCGCGATGGCGCTGACCATAATCAAAGGTCACGCAGTGCACTTCATCATACTGATGCAGCGCTTGCGCCAGACAAGTGGTGGAGTCCTGACCTCCACTAAATACTACAACGGCACGTTTCATGGCTTTTCCTGACAAATAACAAAAACCCTATGGTAGCGCCTGGGCGTGGCGCCGACCAGCTTCTTCACGCTGAAGGGGGGGGGAGCCAGGCCTCGGCGAACTCAAACCAGCCTCGTGGGTTCAGGCGTACGCCATTTACGCCTGGTGGAGCGCTAATGCGATAGTGATAATTGAACAGCGGCGTTAGCGTGGCGTCATTCATAAGGCTGGCGAAAACCTGTTGTAAAGCCGCGTGTCGATGGCCCTCATCAGCCTGAATTTGCAGTGCATCCAGCGTCGCTTGCAGATGGGAGAACGCTGGAGCGTCCAAAACATGCGGCCATAGCTGATCGCAGCGCAACCACTGTTCGAGGGTATATTCTGGCGCCTCGCCAATTAGCCTGTCACCCATCATCAGGTCGGCCTGGGCCAGAGGATGGTCGCCATCCCAGTTCTTCGCATTATGAAAAATCAGCGTTAATTCACAGCCCAGTATTGCCAGCGCCTGGCGAAGCTGTTCGGCCATAGCGTGCAGTTCAACCGGAAGGTGATAGGCCAATGTCAGTTTTTCCGGCAGTGGTACTTCGTCCTGGTTATCCCATTGTGGGATGGTCCACCCGGGCAACAGCGCATTGCTTGGGGTAATGAGATTTTCATCCACATCAAGAGTTTGTAACAGGGAAGAACGATGAATGATATTGACCAACCGGCGAGCCTGGAGCGTGTTCAGACGAGAACTTTTCCGCAGCGTCAAATAGCAAAATCCGAGGCTGATCCCGCTGCTAACCTGACTTAGCATGGCAAGCTCGTCAGGTTTACCAATCGCAATTTGCACCGGATGACGACAGCTGGTACCCAGGTCCTGGGCGAAAAGTTGCGGGGTGATCCAGTATTCAATAGCTTTCAGTAACGGATGGTTTAGATGATAGTGCTCATGGCTCTCTATGCGTACCAGATCGGGTGTAAACAGCGTCAGCCGGAACGGACCGGTGCCGACGAGTGGCTGTTCAGGATGGGCAAGGTGGCTGCTGTAGCTTGCCAGACGGTGCGCCAGCCAGAAATCAGGACGATGGAGAATAAAGGTCAGACATTGAGGATGCGTTACTTCAATGCGTTTAATGCTGATAAACAATTTATTGAGCGCAGGAAGTTCGAGCAGCATTAACAGGCGCTGATGTAGCTGTGCAGTATTTACCGCATCACCATTATGCCAGTACAGCGTGGAGCGAATATAGAAATCCCAGCGCAGGCCGTCGGCGGAGATATCCCAGTGATGAGCTAAATCTCCACAGGGGCGTTGGGTATAACTATCAAAGCGGGTCAAGCCAGAGAATATCTGCCCGGCGAGGTGTTGTTCAGCACGACCGGGGAGAAAGCCTGGATGTAGCGGATCAAGCTGGCGGTAATAGGGGATACGCAATGTCGGCGTATCGTTTTGCCACTGCCCCCCCATAAACGGTTGCAGCAGAGTTCTTAACTCTCCGGGGGCCAGCTGGGCCAGTTCCAGTACGCTGAGTTGTTCTCCCTTTTGTAGTGCCTGTTCCATCATCGTGTTGCGCAGTGAGTCGGGTGTTACCAAAAAGCGCAACAGGCCCCGTTTTCCGCGGCCGGACTGTGCTTCCCATATCAGCCACCCGGCATCCTGCGCCTGTTTCAGTAACGTTCTTGCATGGCGCTCGCTGCAAAAACATCGCTCAGCCAGTTCGCCAACGGTGACCGACTGGGGTTCTCCGCTCGACGGCTGCCAGAGGCGTTGGTACTGGTTCAGGCGATTTAAAAGTCGCATTTATACTTCATCATTCAAGCTGCCTCTTTGTTGGCTGCACATTACCCGCCCCTTAAGGGGCCGCTACAGGTAGAGTTCAAATCTGCTCCGCCCCTGTCACATACTGGAATATATGTTCCTGGGAATTCCTTCACTTGCCGCCTCGATGCTTCTCGAATGATGTTGTGTAAAGAAACCCGGAACAATTTGTTTTATCTATTCACTATTACTTCCGTATATCTCAGGTGATACTGAACCACAAGTTAACTGCGTCACAGTGTGGAGAAAGAAATGGCTCGTCTGGCTGCGTTTGATATGGATGGCACCCTTTTGATGCCGAATCACCATTTAGGTGATGAAACGCTCTCAACGTTGGCACGCCTGCGTGAACGCGATATCACTCTGACGTTTGCCACCGGTCGCCATGTCCTGGAGATGCGCCATATTTTAGGTACGATCTCGCTGGATGCCTTTTTGATAACGGGCAACGGGACGCGCATTCATTCGCTGGAAGGCGATGTACTTCACCGTCAGGATCTGAACCCCGCTGTGGCTGATATTCTCCTGCATCATGTGTGGGATACGCAGGCCAGTATGCATGTCTTCAACGATAACGGCTGGTTTACCGGACAAGAGATCCCGTCGATCCTGAAAGCGCACGTATACAGTGGATTTCGCTATCAGATAGTTGATGTGAAACGAATTCCGGCCCATCAGGTAACGAAGATCTGTTTCTGCGGCGATCATGACGATCTCATCCGCCTGCGCATTCAATTAAATGAGGTGCTGGGCGAGCAGGCAAATCTCTGTTTTTCCGCCGTAGATTGTCTGGAGGTTCTGCCGCTGGGCTGCAATAAAGGCTCCGCGCTGGCGGTGTTGAGTGATCATTTAGGTTTTTCAATGGCAGAGTGCATGGCATTTGGTGACGCCATGAACGATCGTGAAATGTTGGGCAGCGTCGGGCGCGGGCTGATTATGGGGAACGCCATGCCGCAATTGATTGCTGAACTTCCTCATTTATCGGTGATTGGGCATTGCCGCAATCAGGCTGTATCTCACTTTTTGACGCATTGGCTGGATAATCCGCATCTACCTTATTCCCCCGAATGAGAGATCCCTTCCAGCAAGCCAGACCTTTAGGTCTGGCTTTTTTTTATCTGCTTTAGTCGATATTCAGTAACCGGGATATTTCCGCTTTCCATGGCGCTAAATCACCGATATGCACACTGACCCATTGCGGGTTGTAGTAAGTCTCAAGATAGCGTTCGCCGCTGTCGCACAGAAGCGTCACCAACGAGCCAGTTTCTCCTGCATCGCGCATGCGGGCGGCAAGTTGTAACGTTCCCCACATATTGGTTCCTGTTGAGGCACCGACTTTTCGGCCCAACTGTGTTTCCAGCCAATGTGCAGTGGCAACGCTGGCTGCATCCGGTACGCGCAGCATTTCATCGACGACATCGGGAATGAAAGACGGTTCTACGCGCGGGCGACCGATACCCTCAATTTTACTTCCCACAGGGCTGCGTAACGTGGCATCACGATCCTGCCAGTATGGCAGAAAGACAGAGTTTTCCGGGTCAACTACCATCAGATGAGTGTCATAACCTTGGCAGCGAATATAGCGGCCTATCGTTGCTGATGTACCACCGGTTCCGGCGCTCATCACGATATGTCTGGGAACGGGGTTGGGTTCGCATTCCATCTGGCGGAAGATGCTGTCGGCAATGTTGTTATTGCCACGCCAGTCGGTAGCGCGTTCGGCGTAGGTGAATTGATCCATGTAATGACCGTTTAGTTCACGTGCCAGTTGCTCGGACGCAGCATAAATTTCGCAGGCGCTTTCCACAAAATGACAACGGCCGCCGTAAAACTCAATCTGTTCAATTTTACGTTTTGCCGTACAGGAAGGCATAACGGCAATAAACGGCAGTCCTAACAGCCGGGCGAAATAGGCTTCTGAAACCGCCGTTGACCCCGAAGACGATTCAATAATGGTGGTGCCTTCTTTGATCCAGCCATTACACAATCCGTACAGGAACAATGAACGCGCCAGTCGATGCTTCAGGCTGCCAGTTGGATGCGTACTCTCATCTTTCAGGTAGAGCTGAATACCTGGAAACGCCGGGAGTGACAGGCGAATGAGATGCGTATCTGCGGAGCGCTGATAATCCGCATTGATTTCATTAATGGCGTTTTTAACCCAGGATCTATTCATCATTAATATCCATTTGTCATTTTGTGCCTAGATTAGCGAAAAGCACGGAAAAAATTGTTGCCATTTAGCCTTTAAAATAGAATGTAAGGAGAAAATTCTTCTCTGTGGAGTGGATATGTTAGACAAAATTGACCGTAAGCTGCTCGGCTTACTGCAACAGGACTGCACCCTTTCTTTGCAGGCATTGGCGGATGCCGTTAATCTGACCACCACTCCCTGCTGGAAGCGACTCAAGAGGCTGGAGGATGACGGCGTACTCCTCGGTAAAGTCGCGCTACTGGATCCGGAAAAACTGGGGCTGGGTTTAACCGCATTCGTGTTGATTAAGACCCAGCATCACAGCAGTGAATGGTATTGCCGCTTTGTCACTGAAGTCACCGGCATGCCGGAGGTACTGGGTTTCTGGCGTATGGCGGGGGAGTACGACTACCTGATGCGGGTTCAGGTCGCCGATATGAAACGTTATGACGATTTCTACAAGCGCCTGGTGAACAGCGTACCGGGGCTATCGGACGTTACCTCAAGTTTTGCCATGGAACAGATTAAATATACTACTGCTCTACCTATTGAATAATTCTTCCGGCGGTCATTGCCGAAAATCAAGTCAGGACATAACGCGTGCGATTATTTGCTCAATTAAGCTGGTACTTTCGTCGGGAGTGGCGTCGCTACCTCGGGGCAGTGGCCTTGCTTATCATCATCGCTATCCTTCAGCTTATTCCACCAAAAGTTGTGGGTATTATTGTGGATGGCGTCAGCACTCAGCAGTTCACGACTGAACAAGTGCTCTTGTGGATCGGCACGATTGCTCTGATCGCTGTGGTGGTCTATTTGCTGCGCTATGTCTGGCGCGTACTGCTGTTTGGTGCTTCCTATCAGCTTGCTGTCGAGCTGCGAGAAGATTATTACCGCCAGCTTAGCCGCCAGCATCCTGAGTTTTATCTGCGCCATCGCACGGGTGATCTGATGGCGCGCGCCACTAACGATGTCGACCGGGTGGTGTTTGCTGCCGGGGAAGGTGTACTGACGTTGGTGGACTCACTGGTGATGGGATGTGCGGTATTGATCGTGATGTCGACGCAAATTAGCTGGCAGCTTACGCTAATCGCCTTATTGCCGATGCCGGTGATGGCACTGATGATTAAACGTTACGGCGATAGGTTGCATAACCGCTTTAAACTGGCGCAGGCGGCATTCTCCAGCCTTAACGATCGTACTCAGGAGAGCCTGACCAGCATTCGCATGATTAAAGCCTTTGGCCTGGAAGACCGTCAGTCGGCCTTATTTGCGGCAGACGCCGAAGATACCGGGAAGAAAAATATGCGCGTTGCGCGTATTGATGCCCGCTTTGACCCAACAATTTATATCGCTATTGGCATGGCGAACCTGCTGGCAATTGGCGGCGGAAGCTGGATGGTGGTTCACGGATCGCTGACGCTAGGTCAGTTGACCAGTTTTATGATGTATCTCGGTTTGATGATTTGGCCAATGCTGGCGCTGGCGTGGATGTTTAACATCGTCGAGCGCGGTAGCGCTGCGTACAGCCGCATTCGTGCCATGCTTGCCGAAGCTCCTGTGGTAGATGATGGCGTGGAGTCGGTGCCGGAAGGTCGTGGAGAATTGTCGGTAGCGATCCGCGAATTCAGCTATCCGTTAATGACTCACCCAACGCTTGAAAACGTCAGCTTTCAGCTTAAGCCTGGGCAGATGCTGGGTATCTGTGGTCCGACAGGTGCAGGAAAAAGTACCATTCTGGCGCTGATCCAGCGCCACTTCGATATTACGCAGGGCGATGTGCGTTTTCATGATATTCCGTTAACGCGCTTACAGCTTGATAGCTGGCGCAGTCGGCTGGCAGTTGTTAGTCAGACACCATTTTTGTTTTCGGATACGGTCGCCAACAACATTGCGCTTGGACGCCCGCAGGCGACGCAGGACGAGATTGAACATGTGGCGCGCTTAGCCAGCGTACACGAGGATATTTTACGTCTTCCCCAGGGGTATGACACCGAAGTCGGTGAGCGTGGCGTTATGCTGTCAGGTGGGCAAAAACAGCGTATTTCCATCGCCCGCGCGTTGCTGCTCAATGCGGAAATCCTGATTCTGGACGATGCCCTGTCGGCGGTAGATGGTCGTACTGAGCATCAGATCCTGCACAACCTGCGGCAGTGGGGCGAAGGGAGAACCGTTATTATCAGCGCTCACCGCCTGTCTGCTTTGACGGAAGCCAGCGAGATTATTGTGATGCAGCATGGACATATTACCCAGCGTGGAGAACATGATTATTTGGTGCAGCAACCTGGCTGGTATCGTGATATGTACCGTTATCAACAGCTGGAAGCGGCGCTGTCTGACGCCCCGGAAATAAATGAGGAGGCGGCTAATGCGTAGCTTTGGGCAATTATGGCCGACCCTGAAAAGGCTGCTGGTGTATGGATCACCGTGGCGAAAACCGCTGGCCATTGCGGTGGTCATGCTGTGGGTAGCCGCGGCGGCCGAAGTCAGTGGTCCGCTGTTGATTAGCTATTTCATCGATAACATGGTGGCGAAAAACAACCTGCCGTTAGCGATGGTCGCCGGGTTGGTCGCGGCTTACATAGGTCTGCAACTGCTGGCTGCGGGTTTGCACTACGCGCAGTCACTGCTGTTTAACCAGGCCGCTGTCGGTGTGGTGCAGCAGCTACGTACGGATGTTATGGATGCCGCGTTGCGCCAGCCACTGAGCGAATTTGACACCCAGCCTGTCGGGCAGCTTATCTCCCGCGTAACCAACGACACTGAAGTTATTCGCGACCTGTACGTGACGGTAGTGGCGACGGTTCTGCGCAGTGCCGCCTTAATTGGCGCCATGCTGGTGGCAATGTTCAGTCTGGAATGGCGTATGGCGCTGGTGGCAATGGCTATTTTCCCCGCTGTGCTGGTGGTGATGGTGATCTATCAGCGTTACAGCACACCTATTGTGCGCCGCGTTCGCGCCTATCTGGCGGACATTAACGATGGCTTTAACGAAGTCATTAACGGTATGAGCGTGATCCAGCAGTTCCGCCAGCAGGCGCGCTTTGGTGAAAGAATGGGCGAGGCCAGCCGTTCGCACTATATGGCGCGAATGCAGACCCTGCGACTGGACGGTTTTTTATTACGACCGTTGCTTAGCCTTTTTTCTGCGCTGATCCTTTGTGGTTTATTAATGCTGTTCAGCTTCACGTCTGGCAGCACAATTGAAGTCGGGGTTCTGTATGCGTTTATCAGTTATCTCGGGCGTCTGAACGAACCTCTGATCGAGCTGACGACTCAGCAATCGATGCTGCAACAAGCAGTTGTCGCCGGTGAACGTGTTTTTGAACTGATGGATGGGCCGCGCCAGCAATATGGCAAGGATGAGCAACCTCTGAGGAGTGGAAATATTGAGGTTGATAATGTGTCATTTGCTTATCGCGATGACAATCTGGTCCTGCAAAATATCAACCTGTCTGTTCCTTCGCGCAGTTTTGTGGCACTGGTCGGACATACCGGAAGCGGCAAGAGTACGCTCGCCAGCCTGCTGATGGGCTACTACCCGCTGACTCAAGGGGAAATCCGTCTTGACGGACGACCTCTCTCCTCATTGAGTCATGACGTCCTGCGTCAGGGGGTAGCGATGGTGCAACAGGATCCGGTGGTGATGGCAGATACCTTTCTGGCTAACGTCACGCTGGGGCGTGATATTTCAGAAGATAGGGTCTGGCAGGCACTTGAGACCGTGCAACTGGCGGAACTGGCTCGTGGCCTGAGTGATGGCATTCACACCCGACTGGGTGAGCAAGGGAATAATTTGTCCGTCGGGCAGAAACAGCTGTTAGCGCTGGCGCGGGTACTGGTTGAAACGCCGCAGGTACTGATCCTGGATGAAGCCACCGCCAGTATTGACTCGGGAACGGAACAGGCAATTCAGCAGGCACTGGCGGCGGTACGTGAACACACTACGCTGGTGGTGATTGCGCACCGGTTATCGACGATTGTGGATGCAGACACTATTCTGGTGCTGCACCGTGGTCAGGCCGTTGAACGCGGTACGCATCAGCAATTACTGACGGCGCAAGGGCGATACTGGCAGATGTATCAACTGCAGTTAGCCGGTGAAGAGCTGGCGGCCAGCGCGCAAGAGGACTCGCTTATCGCCTGATGCACCAGCTTCGCTGTAGCCAACGCTGTTGGTGCAAAAAAATAACGCATCATGCACTGTCATGGTGCGTTTTTCTTTCCATTTATTGTTTCTGATGTACATCACGTTTCAGCCTTTCAACTCGAACCCCTGTTTTCTGCACTAAATAACGGTCCATTTCTGTTTTTTCGATTCCTGGCACACCCCTTGCAATATTCATCCCGTGTATCTGCAGCCACTACTGAATTCTGACTGGAGGGGATCTATGAAGCTGGTTACCGTGGTAATCAAACCGTTCAAACTGGAAGACGTCCGTGAAGCACTGTCGTCTATTGGTATTCAGGGGCTGACCGTCACCGAAGTGAAGGGCTTTGGACGACAGAAGGGCCATGCCGAGTTGTACCGGGGGGCCGAATACAGCGTCAATTTTTTACCGAAGGTGAAGATTGATGTGGCAATTGCCGACGACCAGCTTGATGAAGTTATTGATGTTATCAGTAAGGCGGCCTACACCGGAAAAATTGGCGACGGCAAAATATTCGTCGCCGAGCTGCAACGTGTGATTCGCATTCGTACCGGCGAAGCCGACGAAGCCGCACTGTAACTTCTGGCACACAGTGATAGGAAACCAAAAAATGAAGATAGCAACGATGAAAACGGGTATTGCTTCACTGGCGTTGCTGCCGGGGCTGGCGATGGCGGCACCGGCAGTCGCAGATAAAGCTGATAATGCCTTTATGATGATTTGCACCGCATTGGTGCTGTTTATGACCATTCCGGGCATCGCGCTGTTCTACGGCGGTTTGATTCGCGGTAAGAACGTCTTATCGATGCTGACTCAGGTCACAGTGACGTTCGCGCTGGTCTGCATTTTATGGGTTGTTTATGGCTACTCGCTGGCTTTTGGCGAGGGGAATAATTTCTTCGGTAACTTCAACTGGGTAATGCTGAAAAGCATCGCGCTGACGGCGGTTACGGGGAGTTTCTATCAGTATATCCACGTTGCTTTCCAGGGCTCGTTCGCCTGCATTACCGTTGGGCTTATCGTTGGTGCACTGGCTGAACGAATCCGCTTCTCTGCGGTACTGATTTTTGTGGTGGTGTGGCTAACGCTTTCCTACATCCCTATCGCGCATATGGTATGGGGTGGTGGACTGCTGGCTTCCCATGGCGCTCTGGATTTTGCCGGCGGAACGGTTGTACATATTAACGCGGCGATTGCCGGTTTAGTTGGGGCTTATCTGATTGGCAAACGTGTTGGGTTTGGCAAAGAAGCCTTTAAACCGCATAACCTGCCAATGGTCTTTACCGGTACCGCTATCCTCTATATCGGCTGGTTTGGTTTTAATGCCGGTTCTGCAGGAACGGCAAATGAAATCGCTGCGCTGGCATTTGTGAATACCGTTGTTGCCACTGCTGCTGCCATCCTGGGGTGGATCTTCGGTGAGTGGGCATTGCGTGGCAAACCATCTTTATTAGGTGCATGCTCCGGTGCTATTGCAGGTCTGGTTGGCGTGACGCCTGCCTGTGGCTATATCGGAGTTGGTGGTGCGCTGATCATCGGAGTCATTGCCGGTCTGGCTGGTTTGTGGGGTGTGACGATGCTGAAACGTTTTCTGCGTGTCGATGACCCCTGTGACGTGTTCGGTGTCCACGGTGTCTGCGGCATTGTTGGCTGTATCCTGACCGGGGTATTTGCAGCCAGCTCGCTGGGGGGAGTGGGCTTTGCTGAAGGCGTTACAATGGGGCATCAGCTACTGGTTCAACTGGAAAGTGTAGCGATTACCATCGTCTGGTCCGGCGTGGTGGCGTTCATCGGTTATAAGCTGGCAGATATGACCGTGGGGCTGCGTGTACCGGAAGAGCAGGAGCGTGAAGGGCTGGATGTTAACAGCCACGGTGAAAACGCCTACAATGCGTGATCCCTCGACTGCTGGTTTCGGCCTACAACGAGTATGCTTGTAGGCCGAAACCGGCATTTATTAATTACGGTTACGCATGACCCCTTCCTGTACGGTAGAAGCTACCAGCACGCCGTCCTGAGTATAAAACTCCCCACGAACAAAGCCCCTGGCTCCGGAGGCGGAAGTGCTCTCCACGTTATACAGCAACCATTCATTGATATTGAAAGGACGATGGAACCACATCGAATGGTCGATAGTGGCTATTTGAATACCTTTCTCCAGGAAACCAATACCGTACGGTTGCAGCGCAACGGGCAGGAAATTCAGATCAGAAGCGTAGCCAAGGAGGTATTGATGTACGCGCAAATCGTCCTGCAGCGTGCCGTTGGCACGGATCCACACCTGACGGGTTGGTTCGGCAACATGACCTTTTAACGGGTTATGAAACTCTACTGGACGAACCTCCAGCGGACGGTCGTTGATAAACTTTTCTTTCAACAGCGGCGGCAGCAGATGAGCCACAGAGCGGGCAATTTCCGTTTCCGATTTCAGCTCTTCTGGGCCCGGTGCGGCAGGCATGGTTTTTTGATGTTCAAACCCCTCTTCCGGCGCCTGAAAAGAGGCGGTCATATAAAAAATGGGTTTCCCGTTCTGAATAGCGGCAATGCGGCGAGCGCTGAAGCTGTTACCATCGCGCAGAACTTCTACATCGTAGATTATCGGTTTTTGGCTATCTCCCGGGCGTAAAAAGTAGCTATGGAAAGAGTGCACCAGACGTTCTTCCGGCACGGTCTCTTTTGCGGCGTACAGCGCCTGGCCGACGACCTGTCCCCCAAAAACCTGACGCAACCCTAAGTCTTCACTTTGGCCCCGAAAGAGTCCTTCTTCAATTTTTTCCAGATTCAACAATGTCAGCAAATTTTTCAGTGCCAGACTCATACGTGCTCTCCAGGTGATATCGATGTCGCAGCGAGGTAGGCAGAGTATAACGCAATTTTGAAAGTGGTCCGATGGGTGCAATTGTCTGAATAACAGGTCTATTACAGGCAAAAATAGCTGATTTGTGCCACACTTAGTCACGTTATGTTTTTGTTAACCACTCTTCTGGCGGGGATAGTTCTCGCTGGTGCATAGATGATAAGGAGAATTTAATGAAACTCGTGCACATGGTAAGTGGTTTAGCGGTTGCGGTCGCGCTGGCGGCCTGTGCTGATAAAAGTGCAGATATTCAGACACCTGCGCCAAGCCCTAATACGTCAATTGCTGACACACAGTCAAAAATTCAACAGCCGAATGTTTCTGGTACAGTTTGGATCCGCCAGAAAGTCGCTTTGCCACCGGATGCTGTGCTGACCGTCACGCTGTCGGATGCTTCACTGGCCGATGCTCCGTCAAAAGTGCTGTCACAAAAAGCGGTTCGAACCGAGGGCAAGCAAGCGCCATTCAGCTTCGTGCTCCCGTTTAACCCGGCAGATATTCAGCCCAATGCCCGCATCCTGCTGAGTGCGGCTATCATGGTGAATGATAAGCTGGTCTTTATTACCGATACTGTTCAACCAGTCATCAATCAGGGCGGAACTAAAGCCGATCTGACGCTGGTTCCTGTTCAGCATACGGAAGTACCGGTGCAGGCAGGTGGCGGGGCAGCGACTACGGTTCCTTCGACTTCTCCGACCCAGGTGAATCCTTCTTCTGCCGTTCCTGCTCCGACGCAGTATTAATGCAGTTTACAACCCTCTCCGTCAGGAGAGGGTTAATACACCCAGCGATACCGTTGCAAATCGATTTGCCCACTACCTGAAACCACCACACCTTCCGCCAGCAATGCCTGACGCTGTCGTTGTAGATCGGGACCGGTCAGGGATATTGCGCCATGGCGATTGACAACTCGATACCAGGGCAGGGTGCTGCCTTCCGGGAGTCTCTTTAGCACACCTCCCACCTGGCGCGCTGCTCGCGGTGAACCGGCGAGCCGGGCGACATCACCATAAGTGGTGACAAATCCTTCCGGGATTGAGGCGACGATTTGCCAGACGCGTTGGGGGAAAGAGTCTTGTATATCCATCATTTATTCCTGCAATAATCTTCCAGCATAATCCGGAATGGCGAGGGAGTGAAGCCTCATTGCACAAGAAAACAGCATCCGATGCTGGATGGGTTGCAATTACAGGGTGCAGCAGTGATAATGCGCCTGCGCGTTGGTTAACAACGCTCTCAATGGGGGCTCTGTTGGTTCTCCCGCAACACTACTCTGTTTACCAGGTCAGGTCCGGAAGGAAGCAGCCAAGGCAGATGACGTGTGTGCCGGGATGTAGCTGGCAGGGCCCCCACCCAATTCTGCTTTACTGCAATCTCCTTCTCTTAATCTTCTCTTTCTTGTCATCGTAATGTCATTTTATTGTCATCAAATGCTGTCACTGTGTTTCAGGGATGTTATTTGATGTTTTTACTGCCTCAATCTCGCCGGAAAGATATGGGTCTTGTACCCGCTATGCTTTGGCTGACCACAAGGATTTATTACGATGCCTACCGCAGTATTGAACGTCAAAATTGATGAAGCGCTAAAAGAAAAACTTCGCCATTACGCTGAAGTGAATAATGAAAATTTAAGTATATCAACGGAAAAGCTGCTGCTTATTGCATTTTCCGCAGTAGAAGAGGCGGGAGTCTCCGCTGATGATATTGACAGCCAGCATACGGAAGAATCCGTGGTTGATGCACTGACTCCTAAAGAAATTAAAGCATTGCGCAGATTACTGAAGAAGAAAAAATGAAACAACAACCGCTCTCAAGCGCCTGTAATTATGGCGAAGCCTGTGAATTGCTGCGTTCCGGTTATGTGAAGCATGTTCGCCTGAGCTGGAATGTCGGCAGTGATGAATTTTTCCGTATCGCTTCTGACTGGTGTGATGCTGGGGCAAAGATTAAAAAAGACGGCGATAATTTTATTATCTCCCTGAAAGGCTTCCCGGTTCCCCGCCAACAGTAATGTTGTCTGCCTCTAATGGGCAATGGCAAGTAACGAGCCTTTAGGCTCGTTACTTAGATTATTTTGCGTAGTTTTCCACTACTGGCCTGTAAGCGCAGGTCATCCCAAATTGGTTGTAACGTCTTAAAGGCTGAACGCATTGTGTCATCCGGTAGCGCGAAAGGCATGCGTAAGAAGCGATCGAATGCGCCAGCCAGACCGAAACGCGTTCCGATACCAAGCTGAATGCCTGCATTTTCTGCACGAGTGGCAAATAATGTCGCCAGCGTGTCAGGTAATTCGACCCAGAAAGATAATCCTCCCTCTGGGTGGGTAAAACGCCACTCTGGGAAATGCGAGCTCATCAGAGCACGGCACAAATCACGTCTTGTCGTGAGCAACTGTCTTCTGTCGGGAAGAAAAGTGGCTGCGTTATCCAACAGCCAGCCGGTGGCGAGTTGCTCAAGAACGGGTGAACCCAGATCAAATGTATCGCGGGTCTGTACCAGCGCGGCAATAGTACGTGACGATGCGCGAACCCAGCCCAGACGTAGTCCTCCCCAGAAGCTCTTACCCGCGGAACCCAGCAGAATGATGGGGGCGTCGCGATTGTATGCGGCGAGCGGAGGTGGCGGTGGTGCGTCGTACCACAGGTTGACCATGGTTTCGTCCACAACCAGTGTTGTATGTGTTCTGGCGGCGATATCGGCCACGACCTGGCGAGTTGCAGCATCCATACAGCGTCCGGTTGGATTGTGAAAATCTGGCATCAGGTAGGCCATTCTCGGGGCAGTTTGCGCGATAGTGGCGACCAGACCGGCTGTATCCCAGCCGTGTTCAGGCAGTGACACACCGACGGGGCGGCAGGATGCACCCTGAATCGCAGCAATGGCAAGCGGATACGTGGGATGATCAACCAGTACGCGATCGCCTGGCCCCGTGAGCAATCGCAGGATCAACGCCAATCCGCTGACCGCACCATTCACTACCATTATCTCATCAGCCTGCGTGGGTAATCCGCGTTCGCAATAATGTTGGGCGATGGATTCACGCAAAGAAGGTAATCCCTGCGGCAGATAGCCCGAACTCAGCAGGTGTTGCGGCATAGCAAACAGCGCCTGCTGGTAAGCCTGATGAATTTCCGGACCGGCGCTGAGCGCCGCGGTAGAGAGATCGAGCGCTGTACTGGTGTGCATCCTTGTTGGGACCAGGCGAATATGTTCCGGTAGGATCACCCTTGAACCACTACCGTGGCGGCTTTCGAGATACCCTTCTTCACGTAGCTGCGCCAGGGCGCTGGCGATGGTTGTCCGGCTCACTTCCAAAACGGCAGCGAGTTCGCGTTCGCCGGGCAATCGACTATCCAGTGCCAGCCGACCGTCGAGTATAAGTAGACGCAGCGCTTCTGCCAGCTGCCGCCAGAGAGGCATCCGCGAAGGGACTTCCTGCCAGTGACCAAGCAGGCGTTGAAGAGACTGACTTCCGTAGCGGCGAGATGACATAGCAGTCCACTTTTTGAAAACTGGACATTAATCATAGTGCCAATTGCAGCGAAGATGAAGGTTATCTGAGCGGAGACAGGGGAAAAGCATGCTGCGTCGTTTACTTCAACTGTATATAGGGCTGGCGCTTTATGGTGTGTCGACAGCTATGTTTGTGCGTGCGGATTTAGGGGCCGATCCCTGGAACGTTTTCCACCTTGGTGTGGCGAATTTACTGAAGATGAATATCGGTGTGGTGATCATTGCCGTTGGAGTTCTGGTGCTCCTGCTGTGGATACCACTGCGTCAGCGCCCGGGGTTTGGCACACTGAGTAATGTCATTATGATCGGCCTGGCTGCAGATGTGGCGCTGATGGTTATTCCGCAATTTGAATCTCTTCTTACGCGCAGCGGGTTGTTAGTTTCCGCAGTGATACTGAATGCGCTGGCGACCAGCCTGTATATTGGCGCTGGTTTTGGTGCTGGGCCGCGTGATGGTCTGATGACGGGTATTCATGCGCGTACTGGCTGGTCAGTCCGAACCATTCGTACCGCAATCGAAGTGTCGGTTTTGCTCACAGGCTGGCTACTCGGTGGGACCGTGGGGGTAGGGACGGTATTGTATGCGCTGGCTATTGGTCCGTTAATTCAGCTTTGCCTGCCGTGGTTTCGGCATCAACCGCAATCTCGTATTCGGGTTCGCGATAAGCCTGCGGCATGATCCCACGTGGGCGACTAAACTTAACCTCTACTGACGCGGTCGGAATCGGCTTGCCGCGCAGTACACTTCGGAGGTTTTTCTCATGAAGTATGTCGATGGTTTTGTTGTTGCCGTACCCGCTGAAAACAAGGAGGCGTATATCGCGATGGCGGCAAAAGCTGCTCCGCTTTTCAAGGAGTTCGGTGCATTGCGCGTTGTGGAGTGCTGGGCGGATGATGTCCCCGACGGCAAGTTGACCGATTTTCGCATGGCAGTGCAAGCGCAGGATCATGAAGAAGTGGTATTTAGCTGGATTGAATATCCTTCAAAAGAGGTGCGTGACGCGGCGAATCAGAAGATGATGTCCGATCCCCGTATGAAGGAGTTCGGTGAGTCCATGCCATTTGATGGCAAACGCATGATCTACGGTGGATTCTCGCCCATTATGGATGACTGACGTGACTGGCTGTGCGGCGTGCCGCCAGCCATCTCAACCGCTTATCAGCGCCACGCTAAAGCCGCTTTTCTGCCCACAATATAAATTCTTGTTTCACCAGAGCTTTGCTGTAAAGCCAGCCCTGACCGTACTGCACGCCATGATCACGTAACCAGCTTTCCTGATTTGCGGTCTCAATACCTTCCGCCACCATTTCCAGCTTCAGCGTTTTGGCTATCTCGATAATATGCGGAGTCACGTTATTGTATTCCAGTGCATCCACGAACGATTTGTCTATCTTCAGAATATCCACATCCAGATCTTGTAAATAACTTAGGCTGGAGTAGCCGGTGCCAAAGTCATCAATGTAAATAGAATGCCCCGCCTGGCGGTATCTGGCGATAAACGGTGCACTGGTTTTCGGATCGGCAAATGCGCGTTCGGTCAGTTCCAGGGCGATTTGCGAAGGTTTGATCTGCCAGTGATTTACCTTCTGGCTTAACAGGGTTGGGAGGGTTTCTGATGTCAGGTTGTCTGACTCAAGATTGATGGATATATGCTGTTCTGGATGCTGGTGTAGCCATTTACCCAAATCGTCGAATACGCTTTCAATAATCAACTGAGTAAGTTGCTTTGACAGCCCGGTTTGCTCCGCCAGTCCGACGAAAATCTCCGGTGAGAGGAAACTCCCGTCAGCCTGTGGCCAACGGGCCAACGGGCCAGCGCCTCGGCTCCGACCACTTTTCCGGTCCTGAGCGAAATAATCGGCTGATAATAAACTTTAATATCCCGATGACGGATAGCTTCCTGCAGCTGGTGACGAGGGGACTGTAAGCGACGAAAAATGCTCAGAATAAATGCGGCAGTTAACAGACCAATAATAATCCCCGCCGGGAGCCAGATAAGCGCCTGTCTGTGCCATATTTTTTGCAGAGGCAGTGTCGATGCCCAGCTTACGATAGTGATGCCTAATTCGGGGAAGGGGCGGGCATTATAGATAACGCCATTTTTTTCTAAGTGCGTAATGGCATTATCTATTTGAAGGTTATGCAAGATGTCTGGTGGGAGATTATCGCTACTGGCGACGACCGTTTTGCGCGTGGTGCCAATTATGGCGACATCAATCGGCCATGAGCCAAACGGAATGACGTCAATGAAGGAATTGGGATCGATCATCACAACATAATGCTCGCTGCCTAATGCCGCCATAAAACGCTGGATGCCCAAATCGTTTTGGGTGGTTAACCATGCCTGGTAACCATCACGCGTGATTTTCATTGCCGGTGGGAATGCGGCAGCCCGACTCCTTTTCTCCAGGGAAGAGCATTGTGGAACGTTGTTCTTGAGATACAGCACTTCCTGAATATAACGGTAGCTGTATGACAATCGACGCATTTCCAGCAAATGTTCTTCTCCGCAAGGTACTCCCTGAAAAGTTTCAATTTTGCGTAATGCTTTTTTCGCCTGATCGCCGACTCTTTCCGTACGTAAAGCGACCCTGTTGGTGAAGGAGTCAAGTTCATCAATAAATTTCGTTTCGACCTGACGATGCGCCAGCCACAGGCTTAAACCAACAGGCGCAAGGATGGACAGAATAAGCACACCTGTCATCAGACCTATCAGATATCGTGTTGTCACAGTGATGTCCTTATTAACACAGCGTATGGAAAGTATATCTGAAAGCCAAAAAAGCTATTCGATGGGTATCATATATTTAGGGCCATTTATCATCTTGTTAATTACCCATAGTACAAATCAGGTTGAGATATGTGCGGGAGTGGTGTATTTTGTTGGTTATGTTATAACGTAACAATTTGAGGTAATCATGAAACCGGATATCCATCCTTTTTATCGTACCGTGGTGTTTCACGACACCAGTGCCAATGAGTACTTTAAGGTTGGTTCGACCATTAAAACAGAACGTGAGATTGAGTTTGAGGGCCAGGTGTACCCATACGTTACCCTTGATATCTCTTCTAAGTCTCACCCGTACTATACCGGAAAACAAAAAACCTTCGATAACGAAGGTAGCGCGGCGCGTTTCCAGAAACGTTTTGGCCATTTCATTGGCGCTAAGCGAGGTTAAGATGCAGGTACTCAATTCACTTCGTAGCGCAAAACAACGACATCCTGACTGCCAGATTGTCAAACGCAAAGGGCGCTTGTACGTCATCTGCAAAACGAATCCGCGATTTAAAGCGGTACAGGGTCGGAAGAAAAGACGTTAGTTATTTTGCCAACATCACTGGGACTCAAGTGCGTGCCATTCGGGTACGCACTTTTTTTATTAGCGATTACTGACTGGTCTGTGCACGGGTCAGGGTGAAGATGTCGTAGAAAGAGAGTTCGCCTTTACGTGTCATCATTTTTTGCAGTTGTGCTTTATGCTCACTATCTACCCGAGGAGAGTGCAGTATGGTATCGATGAGTGAGGATGGAACAAAACGTGTGTTGTACCATTCGCCGTTATAGCAGACTCTGAAATCCAGTACGTCAATATCCTCAAAGCGATAACGCGGTGCCACGTCAAAAAAGAAAAAACCATTCAGTATTACGAACAGTACCACCAGCAACCATACTGAATCGACCAGTGTTTCTGATTGCAGCATAACCGCCAGCGTAGCAAACCAGGCAATATACATGCCGATAAATAACCCAGGATGTTTGCGAATGAAGCTGATGCTAAAGCGCGGTCTGTTGTCGCGCTTCTCGCGAATATTTAAGTCGTCGATTGTTTCGGTAAGCAGACGCTGTATTTCTGTCATTTCTTGCCTTCGTGATGTCTTCAATAATCAGGAGGGATTGGCCTATTTTAAGAGGGGATCCTGTCTGAAAAAAGTAACAGATTAACCACAATTTAGCATAACAGTTACATTTCTGTTCACAACGTTTTGATGACCCGCGCAGGATTACCCCCAACTACGGTATTTGCCGGGACGCTTTTGGTTACTACGGCACCTGATGCAACAACGACGTTGTCACCCAGAGTTACGCCAGGATTTATCACGGCTCGCCCACCTATCCAGACGTTATTCCCGATAGTCACCGGTTTTCCCAGTTCCTTACCACTGTTGCGCTCATCGGCATCCAGCGGGTGGGTTGCGGTATAGATATGGACTCCCGGTGCAAGCATACAGTTATTGCCAATATGGATCGGGCAGACATCAAGCATGACGCAGTCGAAATTGGCATAGAATTCTTTGCCGAGGTAGATGTTATAGCCGTAATCGCAACGAAATGTAGGTTCGATATAAGCTCCCTCGCTTTGACCCAACAGGTCATGCAGAATAGCCTGCCGCTTATGTTGTTCATCGGGGGCGGTGAAATTATATCGATGGATCAGTTGGCGTGCGCGAAGCCGATCTTTGCGTAAAGTATCGTCTGCCGGGCGATACAATTCGCCGGCGATCATCTTTTGCTTTTCCTCACTCATTGCGCATTTTCCTGTTTGCTGATGGTTAATCTCAGTACACTAAAACGCAATGCAATTAAGGGGAACGTTCCCGGTACTTCTGTGTGATCACTGTCACATGATTAGAGTTAAGTAATAGTTAGAAACGAGAAAACGGTCAGTCAGACAAACAAATGTACCGCTATACCTGACTTAACCTCGTGAGCAATTAGCGAATGAATTTCCAAACGGAAGTTGGGATCTTGTCGTACAGCTTATTCATGGTCAATTCAGCAAGACGATGATCTGCTGCTGAGTAAAATACAGCCAGTTCATTGTCAGACAATTCATATTTATTTTTCTCAATAACGCGTTCAAGTGTGTCTATTGTCTGGCAGCGTCGCAGGCGCATCAAATAATCAGTTTTAGTTAATGGTTTATCGGACATAACTCTTACCTATGATTGTAATAATTTTTAACAAGACAAACTTACAGGATTAGCCCTGGTGGCATTGACAAAACAGCGAAACAACCGATTACCGGACTTTCGCCATTTCTGTAGATCCTGCGTATTAATACCATAACTGCTGAACAACATAAAAGTGTCATCCAGGTATTCATCAATCTGAGCGATCAGCTTATTGTCCTCATTGTACTTAATTTTATAATTAAGTGCGAAGGTTGCAATATGCTCTATCAGTTCATTGAGCTGCAAGCTGGTTGCTGAAGTCGGGTCATTAACCCAACCATGGTTGCTTTGTTCAAGGTTTGCAAGACAGTCATGATACAGGGTTTCACAGAGAAATTTAAGCTGTGCTATATCATGTCTTTTGGGTGAGTATTCATCCATAACGCATCCCCTTCTTAGAGGCTTAACTAACCGAACACCTTTCGGGATGGATACAACAAACTACCTGGAACTTGCCCGCGACTCCTGATGGTTTAACTATAATCTACTCTAAAAAAGATTTCATCGTCGTATCACGAAAAATTACATTTACGGCAAATTATGATGCAGTTCCATTTTTACACTTTAACTGATAAATACAGGTATTCGAAATGGAACAATTTCTTTATTGTTCGGGCAATCATCAGGTTATCTTGTTTAGGTTTAGCAACAAAAGGCAACAGTCTACAATGCAATGAGTGACTAGGATTAATCTTAATATTTATTAAAGTAAATAAGAAACCTCAGGATTCTTTAAGAATAGCCTTTAAGCCTACAGGGATTATATCGCTTATTTACCTTACAGAAAATAAACGAAATCACAATAAGCTCAATTTATGATTTTTTCAAAAAAAAGGCCGCTTGCGCGGCCTTATCTTTAGCAATGAATCAATGATGATCAACCGGGTGGCTGTGTTCAACATCTTCATTCTTGCGGCTAAAGCGGCGGCGGACCACCACAAAGAACACCGGAACGAAGAAGATAGCCAACACGGTTGCCGTGACCATCCCGCCCATTACACCTGTACCAACGGCGTTCTGCGCGCCACTACCCGCGCCAGAGCTGATAACCAGCGGCATAACACCCAGAATAAAGGCCAGTGACGTCATCAGGATCGGACGTAAACGCATACGAACAGCATCCAGCGTCGCCTCAACCAGACCTTTACCCTCTTTATCCATCAAGTCTTTGGCGAATTCGACGATAAGTATCGCGTTCTTCGCCGACAACCCAATGGTTGTGAGCAGGCCTACCTGGAAGTAAACGTCGTTGGTTAAGCCGCGCAAAGTCGCTGCCAGCAACGCACCGATAACCCCCAGTGGAACCACTAGCATAACAGAGAACGGAATTGACCAGCTCTCATACAGCGCCGCCAGACACAGGAAGACGACAATCAGTGAAATGGCATACAGGGCAGGGGCCTGGTTGCCAGACAGTCGTTCCTGGTAGGACATACCAGTCCAGTCATAACCGATACCGGATGGCAATTTGCTGGCCAGTTGCTCCATCATCGCCATAGCTTCACCCGTACTTTTACCTGGTGCGGCCTGGCCCAGAATTTCCATGGAAGGCAGACCGTTATAGCGTTCCAGACGCGGCGAGCCATATTCCCAACGCGAGGAAGAGAACGCGGAGAACGGTACCATTTGTCCATCGCTACCGCGGACATACCAGTTTCCAATATCTTCCGGCAACATACGGTATTTGGCTTCAGACATGACGTAAACTTTCTTCACACGACCACGGTCGATGAAGTCATTCACGTAGCTTCCGCCCCATGCTGCACCCAGTGTTGTATTAATATCACTAATGGAAACACCCAGAGCCTGCGCTTTTTCCTGATCGATATCGATCTTGAATTGCGGAGTATCTTCCAGACCGTTAGGACGTACGCCAACTAACAGATCAGGATGTTTCGCCACTTCACCGAACAGCTGGTTACGAGCCTGGGTCAGTTTTTCATGGCCCAGTCCGGCCTGGTCAATTAACTGGAAGTCAAAGCCTGTTGCTGTACCCAGCTCAACAATCGCCGGCAGGTTAAAGGCAAAGACCATTGCGTCTTGAATCTTCGAGAATGCCGCCATCGCACGACTTGTAATCGCTTCGACCTTATTCTCTTCGCCTGGACGTTCACTCCAGTCTTTCAATGACACGAACGCAATACCGGTGTTCTGACCACGTCCCGCAAAACCGAAGCCGTTAACGGCAAAGACTGATTCAACGTTCGCTTTTTCTTTGGTCAGATAGTAATCCGTCATTTCGTCCAGCACTTTCTGGGTACGCTCTTGCGTTGCACCCGCCGGCAACTGAGCCATGGACAGGAATACCCCCTGGTCTTCATCCGGCAAGAAGGAGCTTGGCAGACGAACGAACAGATAGGCCATGCCCACCACGATGATCAGATACAGCGCCAGATAACGACCCGTGCTGCGCAGAATGCCGCCTACGCTGTCGGTATAGTGGTTCGTGCTCTTGTCGAACATGCGGTTGAACCAACCGAAGAAACCTTTCTTGCCTTCTCCGTGATCGCCCTTAGCAATCGGTTTGAGCATGGTTGCGCAAAGAGCAGGGGTCAGGATCAGTGCCACCAGTACCGACAACGCCATTGCAGAAACAATGGTGATGGAGAACTGACGGTAAATCGCCCCGGTAGAGCCACCGAAGAATGCCATCGGAATAAATACCGCTGACAGCACCATCGCGATACCCACCAGTGCGCCCTGAATCTGGCCCATTGATTTACGCGTCGCTTCTTTTGGCGGTAGTCCTTCCTCGGACATGACACGTTCAACGTTCTCGACCACAACGATGGCATCATCCACCAGCAGGCCGATGGCGAGCACCATCCCGAACATCGTCAGGGTATTTATCGAGAAGCCGAAAATGGCAAGGACCGCAAAGGTACCCAACAATACGACCGGTACGGCAATAGTCGGAATCAACGTCGCACGGAAGTTCTGCAGGAACAGATACATAACCAGGAACACGAGGATGATTGCTTCTGCCAGTGTTTTCACTACTTCGTGAATAGAGATTTTTACGAACGGTGTAGTGTCATACGGGTAAACAATTTTCAGGCCTGATGGGAAGAACGGTTCCATCTTCACCAGTTCAGCGCGAATAGCCGCAGCAGTATCCAGAGCGTTCGCACCGGTTGCCAGTTTGATACCCAAACCAGACGCAGGTTTACCGTTGAACTTCGCAATGATGTCGTAGTTTTCACCGCCCAGCTCAATCTTCGCTACATCGCGCAGACGAACCTGGGAACCGTCCTGGTTCACTTTCAGCAGAATTTTGCCAAACTCATCGGTAGAGGTCAGACGCGTTTGAGCAATAATAGAGGCGTTCAGTTGCTGGCCTTTCACCGGTGGCGTACCACCAAGCTGACCGGCTGCAACCTGGGCGTTCTGTGCTTTAATCGCGGTAATCACATCAACCGGCGTAAGCTGGTATTTGTTCAGCTCAGTCGGATCCATCCAGATACGCATTGCGTACTGAGAACCGAACAGCTGTACGTCACCAACACCCGAGGTACGGCTGATAGCGTCTTTCATGTTAGCGGCGACGTAATCCGAAATATCTTCCTGCGTCATCGTGCCGTTGGTGTTGATAACACCAACAACCATCAGGAAGCTACTGGATGACTTCTCAACGCTAACCCCTTGCTGTTGTACTTCCTGAGGCAGCAACGGCATCGCCAACTGCAGTTTGTTCTGCACCTGTACCTGGGCGATATCCGCATCAGTACCAGACTGGAAGGTGAGGGTGATCTGCACGGTACCCGTGGAGTCACTGTTTGAGGACATGTACATCAGGTTATCGATACCGTTCATATTTTGTTCGATAACCTGCGTAACAGTATCCTGTACTGTTTTTGCATCTGCGCCAGGGTAGGTCGCGGAGATCGTCACTGCAGGTGGTGCAATAGTAGGATATTGCGCCACCGGCAATTTGAGGATCGCGAGCCCCCCTGCCAACATGATGATTATGGCGATCACCCACGCAAATATGGGGCGATCGATAAAGAAATTAGGCATGTCTTAACGGCTCCTGTTTAAGTTAAGACTTGGACTGTTCAGGCTGGTTACCGCTTGCGGCTTGCTGGTTATTATCAGCGGTGACTTCCTGCGCTTTTACCTGTGCGCCAGGACGTACTTTTTGCAGCCCACTTACAATCACGCGGTCGCCCGGCTTAAGTCCTTCAGTGACCAGCCATTTATTGCCAATCGCTTGTGCTGCCACAATTTGGCGGGTTTCCACTTTGTCATCCGCACCGATAACTAATGCGCTGGCATCACCACGCGGCGTACGGGTAACGCCCTGCTGAGGTACAAGTAATGCGGTCGGATTGGTCCCTTCTTCCAGACGTGCACGGACAAACATACCCGGCAGTAAGGTGTGATCCGGGTTAGGGAAGATTGCGCGTAACGTAATTGACCCGGTGGTTTGATCAACCGTCACGTCAGAAAACTCCAGCGTACCGGACTGCGGGAATTTAATTCCGTCGCTGGTGACCAGTTCGACTTTTGCTTTACCGTTCTCTTGTTTCAGCGTGCCATTCGCCAGCTCTTGTTTCAGGCGCAGGAAATCGTTGCTTGACTGCGTCACGTCGACATAGATTGGATCCAGCTGCTGAACGGTTGCCAGTGCGGTCGCCTGACCGTTTTGCACCAGAGCACCTTCAGTGACCGATGACTTACCAATGCGGCCGCTGATTGGCGATGTGACTTTGGTATAGGCCAGATTGATACGAGCAGTTTCTACTGCCGCTTTAGCTGCAACAACGGCGGCATTCGCCTGTTGTGCATCTGCCTGCGCGCTATCGTAATCCTGTTGACTGATGTACTTGGTACCCAACAATTTCTGATAACGTTTAACCGTCAGCTGAGCGATATTTGCCGCTGCTTGTGCTTTGGCCAGATCGCCTTTTGCGCTTTCATACGCGGCCTGGTAAGTAGCAGGATCAATCTGATAGAGAGACACACCCGCTTCGATGTCACCACCTTCTGTGAAATTACGCTTCAGGATAATGCCGCTGACCTGAGGGCGAACTTCCGCAATGCGGTAAGCACTGGTGCGACCCGGGAGTTCAGTTGTGATCTGTAGAGGTTCAGTTTTGAGCGTCACAACTCCAACTTCTGGCATCTGCTGGCCCCCTTGTTGGGCCTGTTTGTCGTCACATCCTGTTAGCGCTAAGCTGCCTGAGAGCATCAGAACGACTGCCAGAGGCGTTAACCCTCTGTTTTTGTTCATATGTAAACCTCGAGTGTCCGATTTCAAATTGATCAATGGCTTAAAGCCCATAAACCCATTGCTGCGTTTATATTATCGTCGTGCTATGGTACATACATTCACAAATGTATGTAAATCTAACGCCTGTAAATTCACCGACATATGGCACGAAAAACCAAACAACAAGCGCAGGAAACACGTCAGCACATTCTGGATGTCGCTCTGCGTCTGTTTTCGCAACAAGGGGTATCATCCACCTCGCTCGCGGAGATCGCAAAAGCTGCTGGCGTCACTCGCGGTGCAATCTATTGGCATTTCAAAAACAAGTCGGATTTATTCAGTGAAATCTGGGATCTGGCAAAACCCAATATTGATGAACTAGAGACTGAGTATCAGGCAAAATTCCCCGACGATCCACTATCAGTATTAAGAGAAATTTTAGTTTACGTTCTTGAAGCTACCGTGACAGAAGAACGCCGGCGTTTATTGATGGAGATTATATTCCACAAATGCGAATTTGTCGGGGAAATAGCTGCTTTTCAAATGGCGCAACGCAGCCTGTGTCTTGAAAACTATGACCGTATTGAACAAACGTTACGTCACTGTATGAACGCAAGAATGTTGCCAGAGAATCTGAACACGCGCCGTGTAGCGGTCTTAATGCGCAGCTACCTTTCCGGGATTATAGAAAACTGGTTGTTCGCCCCGGAATCTTTTGACCTGAAAAAAAACGCACGTGAATACGTCGCAGTGCTGCTGGAAATGTGCCTTCTTTGCCCAACGCTGCGAGTGCCGGAAACAAGCTAACCCCTCGATTTCAGTCCAGGAATTTTCCTGGACATTTTCCCTGGCGCTATTCTGTCTGTCAGCGCCGTGATATTCTAGCCGCTTGACTATTTTCGGTCACTTTCCGGTTAGAAACGTTCATTCTCATGACTATGTTGCAGCTTTATAAACGCTCAAAGCATCTTATTGCTATTACCACTTTATTCTTCATTATTTTGCTGTCTTGTCAGTCATCCGCATTTGCGCGAGCGCAACAGAATGGTGAACTGCCGACGAAAGCGGATATCCAGAGCCAACTGGATGCGCTGAGTAAGCAAAAAGATCTTTCCGCGCAGGATAAACTGGTTCAGCAGGATCTTATCGAGACCCTCGCCACGCTGGATAAGATTGACCGCGTGAAGGATGAGACCGTTCAGCTTCGCCAGAAAGTTGCCCAGGCGCCAGAGAAAATGCGCCAGGCGACGGAGGCGTTAAATTCGCTCAGTGATGTCGATAATGACGATGAAACGCGAAAAACGCTGAGCACGCTCTCTTTACGACAACTTGAAACACGCGTCGCTCAGGTGCTGGATGACCTGCAAAGCTCGCAAAACGATCTGGCGGCTTACAACAGCCAACTGGTCTCGTTGCAGACGCAGCCTGAGCGTGTACAAAATGCGATGTACACCGCATCACAGCAAATGCAGCAAATCCGCAATCGCCTGGATGGTACCAACGTCGGTGAAGCGGCATTACGCCCCAGCCAGCAGGTTCTGCTGCAGGCGCAGCAAGCGCTACTCAATGCGCAGATCGATCAGCAGCGTAAAAGTCTGGAAGGCAACACGGTTTTGCAGGACACCTTGCAGAAACAACGTGATTATGTGACAGCCAACAGCAACCGACTTGAACATCAGTTACAGCTCCTGCAGGAAGCGGTGAACAGCAAACGGCTGACGCTCACCGAAAAGACGGCGCAGGAAGCGGTAACGCCCGATGAAGCTGAACGTATCCAGACCAATCCGCTAGTCAAACAGGAACTTGAGGTCAACCATCAGCTAAGCCAGCGTCTGATTTCCGCCACCGAAAACGGCAATGCGCTGATGCAGCAAAATATCAAGGTCAAAAACTGGCTTGATCGGGCGATGCAGTCTGAACGCAACATTAAAGAACAAATTGCTGTTCTGAAAGGTAGTCTGCTGCTGTCGCGTATTCTGTATCAACAACAGCAAACATTACCCTCAGCGGATGAACTTGCTGATATGACCAATCGGATCGCCGATTTGCGTCTGGAACAATTCGAGGTTAACCAGCAGCGTGACGCGCTGTTCCAGAATGACGCTTTTGTCGCCAAACTGGAGGAAGGGCACACCAGCGAAGTGAACACTGAAGTTCATGATGCCTTGCTCCAGGTCGTGGATATGCGCCGTGAGCTGCTGGACCAACTGAATAAGCAATTGGGTAACCAACTGATGATGGCCATTAACCTGCAGATTAACCAGCAGCAGTTAATGAGCGTATCGAAAAATCTGAAAGGGATCCTGACCCAGCAAATCTTTTGGGTTAACAGTAACCGTCCGATGGACTGGGACTGGATCAAAGCCTTCCCTCAAACGTTAAAAGATCAGTTCAAGTCGATGAAAATCACGGTGAACTGGGAGAAAGCCTGGCCAGCGGTATTTATTGCTTTTCTGGCGGGGCTACCGCTGCTGTTGATTGCCGGACTAATTCGCTGGCGTTTGAAATGGTTGAAAGCGTACCAGGAAAAACTCGCTGCTGCGGTAGGTAACTTGCGTAATGACAGTCAGCTCAACACGCCAAAAGCGATACTGATTGATCTGATTAGAGCGTTACCTGCGTGCCTGATTATCCTTGCCGTTGGTCTGATCCTGCTTACCATGCAACTGAACGTCAGCGATCTGTTGTGGGCATTCAGTAAGAAAATGGCTATTTTCTGGCTGGTGTTTGGTTTGTGCTGGAAAGTACTGGAAAAAGATGGCGTGGCGATCCGCCACTTCGGTATGCCTGCGAAACAGACCAGCCACTGGCGTCGCCAGATTGTGCGCATTAGTCTGGCATTATTGCCGCTGAACTTCTGGTCAGTGGTTGCTGAACTCTCGCCGCTTAATCTGATGGACGACGTTCTCGGACAGGTCGTCATTTTCCTGAACCTGTTGCTGATCGCCTTCCTTGTATGGCCAATGTGTCGCGAAAGCTGGCGTGATAAAGAGTCGCATGGTCTGCGCCTGATCACTATTACCGTGCTGTCGATTATCCCGATTGCGTTAATGGTGCTGACGGCTACCGGTTATTTCTATACCACGCTGCGCCTGTCTGGGCGCTGGATTGAAACGGTCTATCTGGTCATTGTCTGGAACCTGCTGTATCAGACTGTACTGCGTGGGCTGAGCGTGGCCGCACGTCGCATTGCCTGGCGCCGTGCATTAGCGCGCCGTCAGAACCTGGTAAAAGAAGGGGCCGAAGGCGCTGAACCGCAGGAAGAACCGACCATTGCGCTGGAGCAGGTTAACCAGCAAACGCTGCGTATTACGATGTTACTGATGGTTGCTCTGTTTGGCGTTCTGTTCTGGGCAATTTGGTCCGATCTGATCACCGTGTTCAGCTACCTCGACAGCATCACGCTCTGGCATTACAACGGTACAGAGGCCGGGGCCGCAGTCGTGAAAGATGTCACCATGGGCAGCCTGCTGTTTGCGATAATTGCGTCAATGGTGGCATGGGCGCTGATCCGCAACTTGCCCGGACTGTTAGAAGTGTTAGTGCTCTCACGACTCAAAATGCGTCAGGGCGCATCTTATGCCATCACTACGATCCTCAATTACGCGATCATTGCTATCGGCGCGATGACGGTGTTCGGATCGCTCGGGGTATCGTGGGATAAACTACAGTGGCTGGCTGCGGCCTTGTCGGTCGGTCTCGGTTTTGGCTTGCAGGAGATCTTCGGTAACTTTGTCTCGGGCCTGATCATTCTGTTTGAACGCCCGGTCCGTATTGGCGATACGGTCACGATTGGGACGTTCTCTGGTACGGTAAGTAAGATTCGCATTCGTGCAACCACCATCACCGACTTTGATCGCAAAGAGGTGATCATTCCGAACAAAGCGTTTGTAACGGAACGTCTGATCAACTGGTCGCTCTCTGATACCACCACACGCCTGGTGATCCGTATTGGGGTTGCTTATGGCTCAGATCTGGACAAGGTGAAGAAGGTGCTGCTGCAGGCGGCGCAGGAACATCCGAAAGTGATGCATGATCCGGAACCGGCGGTGTTCTTTACCGCCTTTGGTGCCAGCACGCTGGATCATGAGCTGCGATTATATGTTCGTGAACTGCGCGATCGCAGCCATACGGTGGATGAACTTAACCGCGCGGTTGACCGTCTGTGCCGTGAAAACGATATTGATATCGCCTTTAACCAACTCGAAGTTCACCTGCATAACGCCAAAGGTGACACAGTGACTGAAGTTAAACGTGACTTCAAAGGTGATGACCCGACACCGGCTGTGGGGTGATAAGTAAACGCCTTATCTGGCCTACGAAGTGCAATAATTCTGGACTCGTAGGCCGATACCAACAGATTCAGCTCTTTTTATGATGCAGGGAGCTGCTGTATTTTCTTTTCGTAATCCCGCTTAACAATCTCCAGCGCTTTCAGTACGGTTTCAGGCGCAACCTGATGCTCTTCCAGAAGCATAATTAAATCGACAGCCAGTTTGATGTCGTCCGGGGCGTTCTCAAGTGACATAATTTCTCCGGGGTTAACGGGTTAAACGCGCCAGCACGTTTTCTATTCTTTCCAGCGCATGACGACAGCGTGCCAGACGCGCTTCGAAAGCTTCCACTTCACGATGCAGTTTTTGCTGTTCTTCAAAGCCTGTAGCCTGAGCCAGACGCTCTTTGCGTTCACGCGTCATCTCGACCAGACGGCGCTCAAACTCCTGGTGCTGGACGCGCTTGCGCTGCCAGCGAGCGAGCCCAGGGGAGGCACTGTCCCACTCCCTGAGCGACCAGGTAGCAGTTTCGCGCATAATAGCCTCTAACTGTGAGGCAAGGTGTTCCGCAAGCCAGGTAATTTGTGGTAGTTGTTGCTGTTCAACAGCGTGGCGCAGTGCGGTGAGATTCGCGCTAGCTTCATCCAGACAGGCCTGCAACAGCGTACTGCGCGTGCGAAAAAGATGGCGATCAAAACGGGCGCTGAGTGTTGCGTGGTGCGCCAGTGGTGCGCAAAGTTGTTGCAGGCTGTTGAACTGGCTTTCGAGCTTCTGTAACAGCATGACGGTTTTCACGATAACACTCCGATGAAAATGAGAACTGTTATGCTAAAGTAGCGATTCTCTGTGTTAAGTACTTAAACTATGCAACGCATTATTCTAATCATCATTGGCTGGATAGCGGTAGTGCTGGGAACGCTGGGTGTGGTATTGCCATTGTTGCCCACTACGCCGTTTATCCTGCTGGCTGCCTGGTGTTTTGCCCGCTCATCGCCGCGTTTTCACGACTGGCTGCTCTACCGTTCATGGTTTGGCGGCTATCTGCGCCACTGGCAAAAACACCGTGCGATGCCTCCGGGGGCAAAGCCGCGCGCTATATTGTTGATATTGGTTACATTTGGCATCTCGCTGTGGCTGGTTAATATGATGTGGGTGCGTGGATTACTGTTGGTTATTCTCGCCTGTTTATTGATTTTCATGTGGCGGATACCGGTGATTGATGAAAAGCAACAAAAGCACTGAAGCGCAATAATGCCAGTTGCAATTGTCTCACGCAGCCAGTAAATTTGACCGTTTTCGAGCACAGGCGCAGGCGGTCAAAGGTTAAACAAATGTAACCTTTGCTCTTATATAGACACAAAATCATTCAAGTTGCGTCGAAACGGCAACTGAATGAATCCCCGAAGCTTACATCAGTAAGTGCCTGGGATGAATGAAGGCAGCCAACAAAGAGGCAGCTTGAAGGATAAAGTGTATAGTGCGCCGTGAAGCAATACTGTATTAATCAGGCACAAACTTATGACCGCGACTGCACAGCAGCTTGAGTTTCTCAAAAATAGCATCAAAAGCATCAACGACTACCCAAAACCTGGCATTCTTTTTCGTGATGTCACCAGCTTGCTGGAAGACCCGAAAGCGTATGCACTCAGCATTGAACTGTTAGTTGAACGCTACAAAAATGCGGGCATTACTAAAGTTGTCGGCACCGAAGCGCGTGGCTTCCTGTTTGGCGCACCGGTAGCGTTGGGGTTAGGCGTTGGTTTTGTACCCGTACGTAAACCGCGTAAGCTTCCACGTGAAGTGATTGCTGAGAGCTATGAGCTTGAATACGGCACCGATCAGCTGGAAATCCATGTTGATGCCATCAAGCCGGGTGACAAAGTACTGGTAGTGGACGATTTGCTGGCAACCGGCGGAACAATTGAAGCAACAGTGAAGCTGATCCGTCGTCTGGGTGGTGAAGTCACCGATGCGGCTTTTATCATCAACCTGTTCGATCTGGGCGGTGAACAGCGCCTGGAAAAACAGGGATTGACCTGCTACAGCCTGGTTCCGTTCCCGGGACACTGATTTCGGACGATCTTTTATCGACCAAAGTAATACCGAGACACACAACCTCGCCGTCTGCGCGAGGTTGTGTTAGCATTACCCCCTTGTGAATCCACCCTCCAGCCTTTCAGAGCCTGCCAATGAGTTATCAGGTCTTAGCCCGAAAATGGCGCCCACAAACCTTTGCTGACGTCGTCGGCCAGGAACATGTGCTGACGGCACTGGCGAACGGCTTGTCGTTAGGGCGTATTCATCATGCTTATCTTTTTTCCGGCACCCGTGGCGTCGGAAAAACCTCTATCGCCCGTCTGCTGGCGAAGGGACTCAACTGTGAAACCGGCATTACCGCTACACCTTGCGGTGTGTGTGACAACTGCCGTGAAATTGAGCAGGGGCGTTTTGTCGATTTGATTGAAATTGACGCCGCGTCTCGTACTAAGGTCGAAGATACTCGCGATCTGCTGGATAACGTTCAGTATGCGCCGGCGCGTGGCCGCTTTAAGGTCTATTTGATCGATGAAGTGCACATGCTGTCGCGCCACAGTTTTAATGCGCTACTTAAAACGCTCGAAGAACCGCCTGCACACGTTAAGTTTCTGCTGGCGACTACCGATCCGCAGAAGTTGCCGGTTACTATTCTGTCTCGCTGCCTGCAATTCCACCTTAAAGCGCTGGATGTCGAACAAATTCGCCATCAGCTTGAACATATCCTCAATGAGGAACACATCACTCACGAACCACGCGCGCTGCAACTGTTATCTCGTGCTGCAGACGGTAGCCTGCGCGATGCGCTGAGTCTGACCGATCAGGCGATTGCCAGCGGTGATGGGCAGGTCACGACTCAGGCAGTGAGCGCGATGCTCGGCACGCTTGATGACGACCAGGCGCTTTCTCTGGTTGAAGCTGTTGTGGCAGGGAATGGCGAGCGTGTTATGGCGCTGGTGAATGATGCCGCCGCTCGCGGAATTGAATGGGAAACGTTGCTGGTTGAGATGTTGACCCTGCTTCACCGTATTGCGATGGTTCAGCTATCGCCTGCGGCATTGAGCAGCGATATGGCTGCCATTGAACAGCGTATGCGTGATCTGGCACGCACTGTACCGCCGACCGATGTGCAGCTTTATTACCAGACCCTGTTAATCGGGCGCAAAGAGCTTCCGTATGCGCCGGACAGACGAATGGGTGTAGAAATGACGCTGCTGCGTGCGTTAGCTTTTCATCCGCGAGTTCCGTTACCGGAACCTGAAGTGCCGCAACAGTCATTTGCGCCCGCTGCACCTACCGCGGTGATGACACCGACGCAGGTCCCTGTACAGCAGCCTGCACCTGCACATTCGGATGTACCGTTATCTGACGCTACCAGCCGGGTTCTTGCCGCGCGCAACCAACTGCAGCGAGCTCAGGGAGCAACCAAAACAAAAAAGAGTGAACCGGCAGCCGCTCCCCGCGCGCGGCCGGTGAATAATGCTGCGCTGGAAAGACTGGCTTCGGTGTCGGAACGTGTTCAGGCTCGTCCGGCAGCGTCTGCGCTGGAGCAGACTCCGGCAAAAAAAGAAGCCTATCGCTGGAAAGCAACCAATCCGGTAGCAGAAGTAAAAGAGGTTGTTGCCACACCGAAAGCGTTGAAAAAAGCGCTGGAGCATGAAAAAACGCCGGAGCTGGCCGCTAAGCTGGCAGCAGAAGCGATTGAGCGCGACCCCTGGGCCGCGCAGGTTAGCCAGCTTTCGCTACCTAAGCTGGTAGAGCAGGTGGCGCTTAATGCCTGGAAAGAAGAGAATGGCAATGTCGTTTGCCTGCACTTGCGTTCCACGCAGCGGCACCTCAATTCCAGTGGCGCACAGCAGAAACTTACGGAAGCATTGAGCGCCTTAATGGGCTCAGCAGTTGAATTGACCATCGTTGAAGATGATAATCCTGCGGTGCGAACGCCGCTGGAGTGGCGTCAGGCTATTTATGAAGAGAAACTCGCGCAGGCGCGTGAGTCGATTATTGCGGATAATAACATTCAGACGCTGCGTCGTTTTTTTGATGCGGACCTGGACGAAGAGAGTATTCGCCCCATTTGATCGTAAGCCATATCTCATGGTTTTATGGTCGTCATCCCTTAACGTGATTGAGAGAGAAGCCTATGTTTGGTAAAGGCGGTCTGGGTAACCTGATGAAACAGGCCCAGCAGATGCAAGAAAAAATGCAGCAGATGCAGGAAGAAGTCGCCAAGCTGGAAGTGACTGGCGAATCAGGCGCAGGTCTGGTTAAAGTGACCATCAATGGCGCGCACAACTGCCGTCGCGTGGAAATCGATCCTAGCCTGCTGGAAGACGACAAAGAGATGCTGGAAGATCTGGTTGCTGCGGCATTCAATGATGCGGCACGTCGCATTGAAGAGACCCAGAAAGAGAAAATGGCCTCTGTTTCTTCCGGTATGCAACTGCCTCCTGGCTTTAAGATGCCGTTCTGATGCAAACCAGCCCGCTGTTAACTCAGCTTATGGAAGCACTGCGCTGTCTGCCGGGCGTAGGCCCGAAGTCAGCGCAGCGCATGGCGTTCACGCTGCTACAGCGCGATCGCAGCGGCGGGATGCGTCTGGCGCAGGCGTTAACGAAGGCGATGTCGGAAATCGGTCACTGTGCTGATTGCCGCACCTTCACAGAGCAAGAAGTATGTAGCATCTGCGCGAATCCGCGTCGCAAGGAAAATGGTCAAATTTGCGTGGTTGAGAGTCCGGCGGACATCTATGCCATTGAGCAAACAGGGCAATTTTCCGGGCGTTATTTCGTGCTGATGGGACACCTGTCGCCGCTGGATGGTATCGGGCCTGATGATATCGGGCTTGACCGTCTGGAACAGCGTCTGGCGTCTGAGCAAATCAATGAAGTTATCCTTGCGACCAATCCGACGGTCGAAGGAGAGGCTACCGCCAACTATATTGCCGAGCTTTGCATGCAGTATGACGTTGAAGCCAGCCGTATCGCTCATGGCGTACCGGTAGGCGGCGAGCTGGAAATGGTTGACGGCACTACGTTGTCCCATTCTCTTGCCGGACGGCATAAGATTCGTTTTTAATCAATCGGGAGCAAAAATTTTTGCTCCCGCTTGAAATACCCCTCAGCTATCCCCATCTCCCTCTCAACGCTTTTTTACCTTGTAATTGGCATTGAGGTATTTTCGACATGAAAGGACAAGAAACTCGTGGTTTTCAGTCAGAAGTAAAACAGCTTCTGCACCTGATGATCCATTCTCTGTATTCCAATAAAGAAATCTTCCTGCGTGAGCTTATCTCTAACGCCTCTGATGCGGCAGACAAGCTGCGTTTTCGCGCGCTGTCTAACCCGGACCTGTATGAAGGTGACGGCGAACTGCGTGTGCGTGTCTCCTTCGATAAAGATAAGCGTACGTTGACCATTGCCGATAACGGCGTGGGGATGAACCGTGATGACGTTATCGATCATCTGGGGACCATTGCTAAATCCGGTACCAAGTCTTTCCTCGAATCCATGGGGTCCGATCAGGCTAAAGACAGCCAACTGATCGGCCAGTTCGGGGTGGGCTTCTACTCTGCATTTATTGTTGCTGACAAAGTTACCGTGCGGACCCGTGCGGCGGGCGACAAACCGGAAAACGGCGTGTTTTGGGAATCTGCTGGCGAAGGCGAGTATACCGTTGCGGACATTACCAAAGACGATCGCGGTACGGAAATCACTCTGCACCTGCGTGAAGGTGAAGATGAATTCCTTGATGACTGGCGCGTGCGCTCCATCATCAGCAAATATTCCGACCATATCGCACTGCCGGTAGAGATTGAGAAACAGGAAGAGAAAGACGGTGAAACCGTCGTTTCCTGGGAGAAAATCAACAAGGCGCAGGCGCTGTGGACGCGTAACAAGTCGGAAATCAAAGATGACGAGTACAACGAATTCTACAAGCATATCGCGCACGATTTCACTGACCCGCTGACCTGGAGCCACAACCGTGTGGAAGGTAAGCAGGAGTACACCAGCCTGCTGTATATCCCGTCTCAGGCGCCGTGGGATATGTGGAACCGCGATCATAAACACGGTCTGAAGCTGTACGTCCAGCGTGTATTTATCATGGACGACGCTGAGCAGTTCATGCCGAACTACCTGCGTTTTGTGCGCGGTCTGATAGATTCCAACGATCTGCCGCTCAACGTTTCCCGTGAGATCCTGCAGGACAGCAGCGTCACCCGTAACCTGCGCAGTGCGCTGACCAAGCGTGTGCTGCAAATGCTGGAAAAACTGGCGAAAGACGATGCAGAAAAATACCAGACCTTCTGGAAACAGTTTGGCCTGGTACTGAAAGAAGGTCCGGCGGAAGATCACGCCAATCAGGAAACTATCGCTAAACTGATGCGCTTCGCGTCCACACATACCGATTCCTCTGCACAAACGGTGTCGCTGGAAGACTACGTGTCACGCATGAAAGAAGGGCAGGAGAAAATCTACTACATCACTGCAGACAGCTATGCGGCAGCGAAGAGCAGCCCGCACCTGGAACTGCTGCGTAAGAAAGGCATCGAAGTCCTGCTGCTTTCTGACCGCATCGATGAGTGGATGATGAACTACCTGACCGAGTTCGACGGTAAAGCGTTCCAGTCTGTGGCTAAAGCTGATGAATCCATCGACAAGCTGGCGGACGAAGTTGACGAATCGGCAAAAGAGGCGGAAAAAGCGCTGACGCCGTTCGTTGAGCGCGTGAAAACTCTGCTGGGCGATCGTGTAAAAGAAGTGCGTCTGACGCACCGTCTGACCGACACTCCGGCGATTGTCACTACCGACGCGGACGAAATGAGCACTCAGATGGCGAAATTGTTTGCCGCTGCGGGCCAGGCCGTACCGGAAGTGAAATATATCTTTGAACTCAATCCGGATCATGTGCTGGTAAAACGCACGGCAGATACCCAGGACGAAGCACAGTTTAAAGAGTGGGTTGAACTGTTGCTGGATCAGGCGCTGTTCGCTGAGCGCGGCACGCTGGAAGATCCTAACCAGTTTATCCGTCGTATGAATCAGCTGCTGGTTTCCTGATAGCTGTTCTTTAGTGCCGGATGGCGATTATCCGGCACAATGCCGAGTATTTTTGTAAGCCGGATTAAGGTGCGAGCACCTTAATCCGGCTTTTTACCTTCTGAAACCGCTCTTTTCTTAATTTTCCCGCCATTAACCGTTTCAGCGGCAAGCACCTTTCTTGAGCCAATTGCGTGATGGTGGTATCGTTTAGCGCTTTTTAAAAATATCGACAACCTTTAAGGGGATTTTCGTAATGCGTATCATTCTGCTTGGCGCTCCGGGCGCGGGTAAAGGAACTCAGGCTCAGTTCATCATGGAGAAGTACGGTATTCCGCAGATCTCCACCGGTGACATGCTGCGTGCTGCCGTGAAATCTGGCTCCCAGCTGGGCAAACAAGCGAAAGACATCATGGATGCCGGTAAACTGGTAACTGATGAGCTGGTGATCGCGCTGGTAAAAGAGCGTATCGCTCAGGAAGACTGCCGCAATGGTTTCCTGCTGGACGGCTTCCCGCGCACTATTCCGCAGGCTGACGCCATGAAAGAAGCGGGTATTGTTGTTGATTACGTTCTGGAATTCGCTGTACCGGACGAACTGATCGTTGACCGTATCGTAGGTCGTCGCGTTCATGCGGCCTCTGGTCGTGTCTATCACATCAAATTCAACCCGCCTAAAGTTGAAGGTAAAGACGACGTGACCGGCGATGAGCTGACCACCCGTAAAGATGACCAGGAAGAGACTGTGCGTAAGCGTCTGGTTGAATATCATCAGATGACTGCTCCGCTGATTGGTTACTACCAGAAAGAAGCGGAAGCGGGTAATACTAAATATGCGAAAGTAGACGGTACTCAGGCTGTTGCCGCCGTTCGCGCTTCTCTTGAAAAAATCCTCGGTTAAGTTTTACTGCAGTCAGTGCCGGATGGCGGTGTGAACACCTTATCCGGCCTACCGTTTTCGTGTAGGCCCGATAAACGTAGCGCCATCAGGCATATTCTTATTTTACCTCTTACAGCAATTAGTTCTTCTTCCTCGCTTTTCCGCTACAATTATCAACAATTTGAATCGATAAGAGGCGGTAATGCGTCAGACGAAAACCGGTATCCTGCTGGCTAATCTTGGCACCCCCGATGCCCCAACCCCCGAAGCCGTTAAACGCTATCTGCGTCAGTTTTTAAGCGATAAACGCGTGGTCGATACTTCCCGCCTGTTATGGTGGCCATTGTTGCGCGGTGTGATCCTGCCGCTGCGCGCGCCGCGCGTGGCAAAGTTGTACCAGTCCATCTGGATGGAAGATGGCTCGCCGTTGATGGTATACAGCAGGGCGCAGCAGCAGGCTCTGGCTGCACAGTTGCCGGATACCCCCGTTGCCCTGGGTATGAGCTACGGTTCCCCCTCGCTGGAAAGTGCAGTAGATGAACTGTTGGCGAATGGGGTCGAGCACATCGTAGTTTTAACGCTTTACCCGCAATATTCCTGCTCTACGGTGGCGGCGGTGTGGGACGAACTGGCACGAATTTTAGCGCGTAAGCGGGGCATTCCCGGTATCTCCTTTATTCGCGATTATGCCGATGACAGCGCCTATATTGATGCGCTGGCTAAAAGCGCCCGTGACTCGTTTGCACGACATGGCGAACCCGATTTGCTGCTGCTTTCATACCACGGTATTCCGCAACGTTACGCCGATGAAGGTGATGATTATCCGCAACGCTGTCGCGACACCACGCGTGAGCTGGTGTCGGCCCTCGGTATGGCACCGGAAAAAGTGATGATGACTTTCCAGTCCCGTTTTGGCCGGGAGCCGTGGCTGACGCCCTACACCGACGAAACGCTAAAAATGCTGGCGGAGAAAGGTACCGGTCATATCCAGGTTATGTGTCCGGGATTTGCGGCAGATTGTCTCGAAACGCTGGAGGAGATCGCGGTGCAAAACCGGGAAATATTCCTCGAGGCAGGTGGTAAGAAATATGAGTATATTCCGGCGTTGAATGCCGCACCGGAACATATCGAGATGATGCTGAAACTGACTGAAGCGTACCGCTAAAGCTGCGCCCTAAAGAAATGCGCGCCATCCTGCAGGGCATCGTCGGCGGTTTTCATCATCCGCGAATAGTGCAGGAAGGCGTGCAGCATGCCGGGGTACATTTTGTACTGACAAGGCTGCTGGTGCGCCTGTAGCGTCTGATAGAGTAACCGACTGTCGTCGATCAGCGGGTCGAACTCCGCACCTGCGATAAAACATGGCGGCACGTCGCGCGTCAGGTCATTGTTAAACAGGCAATAATAGGGTGATTCACGATCTTCAGTGCTACGCAGATACGCGTTCTCGTACATCTCCAGATCCTGATGAGTTAAGCCATCCCACTCTCCCCCCATCAGCCGGCGGCTAAGTGAATCGCGTAAACCGTAAAGCCCGTACCACAGCAGCACGCCTGTCACCTTGCCACATTCTATCTGCTTATCACGCAACCATAGCGCACTGGCGAGCGCCAGCATTGCGCCGGCAGAATCACCAGCAAAACCGATGTTACTCACATTAAGTGAGTACTCACGGGCGTGAAGATGGAAGTACTGACACACGGCGACAATTTCTTCGATGGCCTGCGGGAAGCGAGCCTCCGGTGACAGCGAATAGTCGATACCAATCACGGTACACTGGGTGTAGTGCGCCAGCAGACGCATAATGCGATCGTGTGTGTCGAGGTTGCCAAGTATAAAACCCCCGCCATGCAGGTAGTACAGCGTGGCCTTGCTATAGGACTGCGGCGAATAGATGCGTGTGGTAACGGGGCTTTGTGCGGTAGAAATGACACACTCTCTGGTACTCATTTGTGGACCATCGGCATTCCAGAACTGCCGTTCATGGATATAATGCTGACGTTGGGCCACAAAATCATCGGCGGCGGGCCACGGCGGCAGATCATCACGATGAAAATTCACCACGGCTTTCATTTCGTCTGAAATTCTGTCAAGTACGGGGATCTTGTTATCTGGCTTCATAAAACGCTCCTTGTGAAGGGTGATTTATTGTAGAAACTGATGCCGGATAAACTGAGATCTCACCGTCTGATATTGAAACTTATGCCTCATCGCATGCGCAGTCAGGAATGTGCTACCATGCACCGCTTAGTTAACCACCCGTAAAATCGACCATGAAATTTCCCGGTAAACGTAAATCCAAACACTATTTTCCTGTCAACGCGCGCGATCCGTTGCTGCAACAAATTCAAACTGAAAACGAGACCAGCGCAGCCTGGGTGGTCGGTATTGATCAAACGCTGGTGGATATTGAAGCCAGAGTTGATGACGACTTTGTGAAACGTTATGGATTAAGCGCCGGGCATTCTCTGGTGATTGGTGATGATGTCGCAGAAGCGCTCTACCAGGAGCTGGTACGTGAAAATTTGATCACCCATCAGTTTGCAGGTGGAACCATCGGCAACACTATGCACAACTATTCGGTGCTGGCGGATGATCGCTCAGTACTGCTGGGCGTCATGTGCAGCAATATCGAAATTGGCAGCTACGCGTATCGCTATTTATGCAATACCTCCAGCCGCACAGATTTGAACTACCTCCAGGGCGTTGATGGCCCTATCGGTCGCTGCTTCACCCTGATTGGCGAATCCGGTGAGCGTACCTTTGCAATAAGCCCCGGGCATATGAATAAGCTGCGTGCGGATAGCATTCCTGAATCAGTGATTGCCGGTGCTTCTGCGCTGGTGCTGACATCGTATCTGGTGCGCTGTGAGCCGGGTGAGCCGATGCCGGAAGCAACCATGAAGGCGATTGAGTTTGCTAAAAAGCACAATGTTCCGGTGGTACTGACCCTGGGAACGAAATTCGTTATTGCTGATAACCCGCAATGGTGGCAGGAATTCCTGAAAGAGAATGTCTCAATTTTGGCTATGAATGAAGAAGAGGCTGAGGCGCTGACCGGTGAAAATGATCCGCTACTGGCTTCTGACAAGGCGCTGGACTGGGTGGATCTGGTGCTGTGTACTGCGGGACCCGTGGGGCTGTATATGGCCGGCTTCACGGAAGATGAGGTCAAACGCAAAACTCAGCATCCGCTGCTGCCGGGGGCCATTGCCGAATTCAATCAGTACGAGTTCAGCCGTGCGATGCGCTATAAAGATTGTACGAATCCGCTGCGCGTTTATTCGCACATTGCGCCGTACATGGGCGGGCCGGAAAAAATCATGAACACCAACGGGGCTGGTGATGGTGCATTGGCGGCATTGCTGCATGATATTACCGCCAACAGCTACCACCGCAGCAATGTACCGAACTCGAGTAAACACAAATACACCTGGCTGACTTATTCATCGTTAGCTCAGGTATGTAAATATGCTAATCGCGTGAGTTATCAGGTGCTGAATCAGCATTCTCCGCGCCTGACGCGGGGTCTGCCTGAGCGTGAAGACAGCCTCGAAGAGTCTTACTGGGATCGTTAAACGAAGGGCCCGGTAGCGCTGAGTTTACCGGGCCTGCGTGTTTAACTGACTGACATCCGGAGCATTAACTCGTGACCATTTCACCGGCTGGCGGCGTTTCGATCAGTTCCAGCATCGTACGTGCAATTTCACGCTCGCCCATCACTACCTGATTGGCTCCGCGCTCGGTGATGTACTCTACTTCATCGTCATAATGTGCGCGGGCGATAATCTCAATCGTCGGGCATTTCTCACGCGATGAAGCGACAATTTCACCCGCTTCATAACCATTCGGGATCGTCAGCAACAGCCAGCGAGCACAATCCAGGTGCGCCAGATTCATAATCTCTTCGTTAGCAGCATTTCCGAGAACGGCGCGGATCCCTCGTGCACGAAGTTCATCCACGCGGGTACGAGAGGTTTCGATAACTACCAGAGGAATACCCGCTGCCATCAATTTGTCACCCAACAGACTGCCGACGCGGCCATAACCAACCAGCAGGGCATGATTACAGATATCGACCGGGATTTGTTTCTCTTCTTCGATAGCTTCTTCGAGTGTCTGCTCTTCCAGCGTTTCGGTTTTTGCGAGGTATTTTTCCAGCACGGCGAACAGTACCGGGTTGAGCATAATGGAGAGGATCGCCCCGGCCAACACCAGGTTTTGTCCGGCCTGCGGCAACAGGTTAAGCGCCATTCCCAGCCCTGCCAGGATAAAGGCGAATTCACCAATTTGCGCCAGGCTGGTGGCAATGGTTAATGCCGTGCGCTGTGAGTGACCAAACAGGCGTACCAGGAAGTATGCGGCAACCGATTTACCAAATATGATAATGGCCAGGGTACCCAGTACCGCCAGCGGCTGTTGGATCAGAACTAATGGGTCAAACAGCATCCCGACGGAAACAAAGAACAGCACAGCAAATGCATCGCGCAGCGGCAGGGTGTCGTGCGCCGCACGGTGGCTCAATTCAGATTCGTTCAATACCATCCCGGCGAAGAACGCACCAAGCGCAAAGGAGACATCAAACAGCTCCACGGCACCAAAAGCGATACCCAGGGCGAGAGCCAGTACTGATAAGGTGAACAGCTCACGTGAGCCTGTTGCGGCACTGCGGGCCATAATCCACGGCACCAGACGACGGCCAACCAGCATCATAATCGCGATAAACGCCACTACTTTGCCGATGGTGATGCCCATATCTACGGCCAGCGAAGCAAAGCCGACATTGTCTTTTTCCAGCATTCCGGCGACGGCTGGCAGGAGAACCAGCGTCAGAACCATCATCAGATCTTCTACAATAAGCCAGCCGATGGCGATTTGCCCGCGCTGGCTGTCAATCAGTTGTCGTTCTTCAAGAGCACGCAGTAGCACCACGGTACTGGCGGTTGAAAGACACAGTCCAAAGACGATACCGACCATCAGCGACCAGCCCAGCACAGCTGAAAGCGCCATACCCAGCAGCGTCGCCACGGCTATCTGGGCGATCGCGCCGGGAATGGCGATGGACTTTACCGCCATCAAATCCTTCAAAGAAAAGTGCAGCCCGACGCCAAACATCAGCAAAATAACGCCAAGTTCCGCCAGCTCCGGCGCAAGCTTGGTATCAGCAACAAAACCAGGTGTAAATGGACCGGCCAGAACGCCCGCTAACAGATATCCCACCAGAGGAGAAATACGCAGTTTATTGGCAAGCATGCCGAATATAAAAGCGAGCACAAGGCCGCCAACAATGGTGGTGATAAGCGGGGTGGCGTGATGCATTCCGTCTCCTTTGATTGCTGTGTTGATCCTGAAAAAAACTAACTCCGGGTAATAGTTTATGACAATTTTGATGATTATGTTTATGAATAATTATTGAATTTTGATGAAAACAGGATTTTAGACATAAAAAAGCACGGATCGGAAAAGCTGAGGGGTATATTCGGGGTAAAGGCTGATGGTCTCTGTAAGTGTGAGCGGCCAAAAAATACTTTTGGCCGCAGGAAAATCAAGCTTTATGTCGGTTATCAGGTAAGAATATGGTCAGTATCCCAAGAAGTGGAAGGAAAGCACATATTTTATAGACCAAATCGATACTGGTATGGTCGGCAACCAGCCCCAGCACCGCAGCGCCGAGGCCCCCCATGCCAAAGGCAAATCCGAAGAATAGCCCAGAAACCATGCCGATACGCCCTGGAAGTAGCTCCTGCGCATAGACCAGAATGGCCGAAAAGGCCGATGCGAGGATAAAACCAATAATCACGGTTAAAATCCCGGTCCAGTGGAGCGTTGCATAGGGTAAAACGAGGGTAAATGGCGCTACACCAAGGATAGAGCCCCAAATAACATATTTTCTGCCAATCTTATCGCCTAATGGTCCACCAATAACCGTTCCGGCCGCAACGGCAAACAGGAAAGCAAACAGGTGAAACTGGGCATTTTGTACCGATAATCCGAATTTTTGCATCAGATAAAAGGTGTAATAGCTGCTGATGCTCGCCATATAGAAGTATTTGGAGAAAATCAGCACCAACAGAATGCCAACGGCCAACACCACCTTATTACGTGGTAGTGGATTCACAATAGCGACTTTCGGCTTACCTTTACTCATTCGATGCTGTGCTGCATACCAGCGGCTGATTTGCGCCAGTACCACAATCGCTAATAATGCCGCCAGAACAAACCACGCCACATTACCTTTTCCATATGGCGCGATGATGACAGCCGCCAGTAAGGGCCCCAGAGAGCTCCCGAAGTTGCCCCCGACCTGGAAGATCGACTGAGCAAGTCCATGGCGACCACCGGAGGCCATACGCGCCACACGGGACGATTCTGGGTGAAATACCGATGAACCGGTACCGACCAGCGCTGCGGCAAGCAACACCATGTGGAAACTGCCCGCCATGGCCAGTAAGACGAGCCCGCTGAGTGTGAAGCACATTCCAATGGGGAGCGACCACGGCATCGGGTATTTATCCGTCCAGTAGCCGACAACAGGCTGAAGCAGAGAGGAGGCCAGCTGGAAGGTCAGAGTAATCATCCCGATCTGCATAAACGTCAGCGAGAACTCTGACTGCAACAGCGGGTAAATCGCCAGGATCAGCGACTGAATCATATCGTTAAGCAGGTGGGAGAGGCTGATGGCACCTAAAATGCCAAATGAGGTGCGTGCTTTTTGCGACGGCGCAGCGGAGCCGGGGATCGGTTGAGCGGTTTGATTCGTTGCCATAGGTTCACTTCAATGATTATTAGAGGGTGCAGATGAAATTATTATCCGACTAACATACCTGCGGTTGGTGTTTGAAGGAAGTCTCATTTCTGAAAACATTTTCGGCTATTATTTCATATCATTGTAATTTCAGCGGTTGATATTGAGTCAGGGAGAGAAACATGAAATTTTTGCAACGGGGCGTGGCGCTGGCGTTATTGGCCGCATTTGCGGTGGCAGGTCAGCCTGCTCAGGCTTACGAAAAAGATAAAACCTACAAAATTACTATTCTGCATACCAACGATCACCACGGCCATTTCTGGCGCAGCGAATATGGTGAATACGGACTTTCAGCGCAAAAAACGCTGGTGGATGGCATTCGTAATGAGGTTGCTGCAGAAGGCGGTAGCGTACTGCTGTTATCCGGCGGCGATATAAATACCGGCGTACCGGAGTCTGATCTCCAGGATGCGGAGCCTGATTTTCGTGGTATGAACCTGATTGGTTATGACGCAATGGCGGTGGGAAACCACGAATTTGATAATCCATTGACCGTATTGCGACAGCAGGAAAAATGGTCAAAATTCCCGTTTCTTTCTGCCAATATTTACCAGAAAAGTACCGGTGAGCGTTTATTCAAGCCGTGGGCCATTTTTAAGCGTCAGGATTTAAAAATTGCCGTTATTGGTCTGACTACTGACGATACGGCGAAAATTGGTAACCCGGAATTTTTCACCGATATTGAGTTTCGTAAGCCTGCGGACGAAGCCAAACTGGTGATCCAGGAACTCAATATGGGTGAAAAGCCAGATGTCATTATTGCTACCACACATATGGGGCATTATGACAACGGCAACCATGGTTCAAACGCTCCAGGTGATGTGGAAATGGCGCGCAGCCTGCCTGCGGGAGCGCTGGCGATGATTGTGGGTGGTCACTCACAGGATCCAGTGTGTATGGCGTCGGAGAATAAAAAGCAGGTTGATTACGTGCCGGGAACACCATGTGCGCCAGACAAGCAAAATGGTATCTGGATTGTACAGGCGCATGAGTGGGGGAAATATGTTGGTCGTGCAGACTTTGAATTCCGTAACGGCGAAATGAAAATGGTGAACTACCAACTTATTCCGGTAAACCTGAAGAAAAAAGTCACCTGGGATAACGGTAAAAGTGAGCGCGTACTTTACACCCCGGAAATCGTTGAAAATCAGCAGATGCTCTCTCTGCTGACGCCTTTCCAGAATAAAGGCAAAGCGCAACTGGAAGTTAAAATTGGTAGCGTAAATGCGCGTCTCGAAGGTGACCGTAGCAAAGTGCGGTTTGTGCAGACCAATATGGGGCGTTTGCTTCTGGCCGCACAAATGGCGCGTACCAGCGCTGATTTTGGTGTGATGAGCGGGGGGGGAATTCGTGACTCCATTGAAGGCGGTGATATTACTTATAAGAGCGTGCTGAAGGTACAACCGTTTGGCAACATAGTGGTGTATGCCGATATGAGCGGTAAAGAGGCCATTGACTATCTGACCGCGGTAGCGCAAATGAAGCCTGACTCCGGTGCTTATCCTCAGTTTGCTAACGTCAGCTTTGTGGCGAAAGACGGCAAGCTGAATGATTTGCAGATCAAGGGCGAACCTGTTGATCCTGCAAAAACCTATCGCATGGCAACGCTAAGCTTCAACGCCACGGGGGGAGATGGGTATCCGCGAATTGATAACAAACCGGGATACGTGAATACCGGGTTTATCGATGCGGAAGTGCTGAAAGAGTTCGTACAGAAGAATTCACCGCTGGATGCCAGCGCGTATGAACCGAAAGGTGAAGTGAGCTGGCAGTAACAGGGCTATTTTGTTCGCCATTTTGAACCCGGGCACTGCTCGGACAGAATGTGCAGAGTTGCGCCCTGTATCAGTAGCAGGCCCGGTAAACGTTGCGTTACCGGGCAAAAGAGAGTTAGTCACGACGTGCGATATCAGCGAATTTAGCATCCAGAATTTTTGCCAGATCGCTTGCGGCCAGTTCGATGTCCAGCCCGCGTTTACCACCGGAGACATAAATGGAGTCAAAGGTTTGGGCTGGTGCATCGATCACCGTAGGCAGGCGTTTTTTCTGTCCCAGCGGACTAATGCCGCCAACCAGATAGCCGGTAACGCGCTGTGCGACCATGGGGTCGGCCATATCGACTTTTTTAGCCCCTAACGCTTTCGCGACTTTTTTCAGATCCAATTGTCCGGCGACCGGCGTGACGGCGACCGCCAGCTGTTTCATATCGCCATTCATAGCAACCAGCAATGTCTTGTAGACCTGATCTGCATTCAGACCTAATTTACGTACCACTTCGTCGCCAAAGTTTGTCTCTGACGGATCGTGATCGTAGGCGTGGATCTGAAAAGAAATCTTGTTTTTTTCGAGTAATTTAACGGCGGGTGTCATAGCAATTATTCCTGACTAACACTAAATACGCTTTAAGCATACGCCTGATGACGGTGTAAAAAATAGTACCATCTTGCGCAATAGTATTGGCAGGATGCTGACTTTGAGCGACAATCAACCTGGATCGATGCATTAAGCATCGGCATAATAATAACGATGAAATTCCTCTTTGACGGGCCAATAGAAATATTGGCCATTTTTTTATCGCAACATCTCCGGCAAATTTCCTTCTCCATATAGATGAAGCGCGCCCACAGCCACCACATAGCGGCCAGCTGGCATTGCACAGAGTCGATCCCGCCAGGCTTCATTTCGCTGGTGCATCAGTACGTCATACAACGACTGGCTGAAGGTATTGGGTAGTTTAAGATCGCTATTCTCCGGTGGCGTTTTTAGCCACCACCCCATCATCTGTTGCAGCAGTCTGGCGTTGGTATGCCAGTGTGTCAGGGTGTCGTCCAGTAAAGCCAGACCATTATCCGGTAACTGACACAACAGATCGATTTGGCTGGATGCGCCTTCCAGCTCAACGATTGGCCTCTGCTCCCGTTTTGCCGCCTTTAGCAACTGGTAATCAATTCCGTATTCTGCTCGTAGCCCCAACTGTTGCGCTTGTGTTGCCTGTAGCACCATAGCGATTTGCCATAACGGTTGAGTCGAAAAGAGGGAAGGGGAAATACCCAGTTCATCGGTAATTTTATGCAGTTGCTGACGTTGATCTTCACTTATCCGCTCGTCAAGCGGCGCAAAGGAGGGGAGATCGCTAAAAGGGGAATCGTTGCCGGAAACGTCGGCTTCAACGATCAAGGCATCTGCTTGCCGAAGTTTTTTGAGCAGTTTTGCCGGGAGTGGGGCCATATCGCGGGTGCCCATATGGATACTACCCACGAGATGAAAATGGCGATTGCCGGGCAAAGAGATGTCAATGGCAGGCCAGGTATAATGGTTGCCGCGTAGTGCAGACCATAATGCTTTTACCCGGTATAACAGATCCATACGACCTCCCGTTGAAAAATCTCATGCTAGCGCGTGGTCATGGAAGGTGCAATGAGTGAAATGCCGGATACGTGTTGCTAATGGTATCCGGCAAGGCGATTACTCTTTGGGTTTAAAGCGCAGTAATCGGTTAGCGTTGCTCACTACGGTAATCGAAGAGAGCGCCATCGCAGCACCGGCAACCACAGGATTAAGCAAGGTTCCGGTGAAGGGCCACAAGATCCCGGCGGCAACGGGGATGCCGATGCTGTTGTAGATAAATGCGCCGAGCAGATTTTGTTTCATGTTACGCAGCGTCGCCCGCGAGATTGACAGCGCATCCGCAACGCCCATCAGACTATGGCGCATTAGCGTAATTGCTGCGGTTTCAATGGCGACATCGCTACCGCCTCCCATCGCAATCCCCACATCGGCCTGGGCCAGTGCGGGTGCATCGTTAATACCGTCACCAACCATGGCAACCTGACGCCCCTGGCTTTGCAGGCGTTTAATCGCATCGGCTTTGCCGTCAGGCAGGACGCCCGCAATCACTTCATCAATACCCGCTTCTTTAGCAATGGCGTTGGCGGTGGTCGGGTTATCCCCTGTGAGCATTACCAGACGATACCCAGCGCGGTGCAGACGCTGAAGTGCCGCCACGCTGTCACTGCGCAGTGGGTCACGTACTGCCAGCAGAGCTGCCGCTTTCCCGTCAATGGCCAACAGCACAGGGGTTGAACCCTGAGAGGCCTGTGCTGTGATTTCGGCGTCCATTGCTGTGGTGACGACTTGTTGTTCATTGAGCAGGGCCTGGTTCCCCAGAAGTAGTGAATGACCTTCCGCTTCGCCGCTGACCCCTAATCCGCGCAGCGTTCTGAAGCCATTCACCTGTGGCAGCACGGCATCACCGGCTTTGTCCAGAATTGCGCGGGCCAGCGGGTGGCTGGAACCCTGTTCAAGGGCCGCTGCCAGACGTATCACTTGAGCTTCATCGATATCACCGAACGTTTTGATGGCAACAACCTGCGGTTTACCTTCGGTCAGCGTCCCGGTCTTATCAAACACGACGGTATCAAGTGTGCTGGCACGTTGTAGTGCATCGGCATCACGTACCAGGACGCCAAACTCTGCGGCACGACCGACCCCCGAAATAATCGACATCGGCGTTGCCAGGCCCAGCGCGCAAGGGCAGGCGATAATCAGTACGGTGGTGGCAATGACCAGCGTATATACAATCTGCGGCGCCGGACCGAAGAAGTACCATATAGCGGCACTTACCAGTGCGATGACCACCACAACCGGCACAAATACGGAGGAGATTCTGTCGGCAAGTTTGCCAATTTCTGGCTTACTGCTTTGTGCCTGACGCACCATGCGAATAATGCGTGACAGCGTGGTGTGACTGCCAACGGCACTGGCGCGGAACAGTACACTGCCATCCTGAACCACGGTACCCGCGTGGACACTGTCGCCTTCTCCTTTTTGTTGCGGGATCGGCTCACCGGTCAGCATGGCTTCATCCATCCAGGCTTCACCCTGGGTGATTTCGCCATCTACCGGAACACGGTCGCCAGTGGTCAGGCGCAATAGCATTCCTGTTTGAACATCTGCCAGAGGGATACTTTTTTCACCTTTCTCAGTGACCACGCGTGCTGTTGGTGGGGTGAGGTCGAGCAGTTTTTCCAGTGCTTTAGAGGAGCGCTGACGAGCGCGCGCTTCCAGCATATGTCCGAGGTTAATCAGACCAATAATCATCGCACTGGCTTCATAATAGAGGTGTCGCGCTTCCATCGGGAACCATTGTGGCCAGAGGTTAACGCTCATGGAATAGAGCCATGCCACACCTGTACCCAGCGCCACCAGCGTATCCATTGTCGCGGTGCCGTTCATCAGGCTTTTCCACGCGCTGCGGTAAAAATGGCCGCCTGCAAATACCATTACGGCGAGCGTGGCGAGGCCAATTACCAACCACAGGCTGCGGTTGTCGGCGGTGACCATCATGTTATCGCCAATCATTCCCCATACCATGACAGGTATGCCCAGCAGTAGTGCGACCGCAGCCTGCCAGCGAAAGCGTTTCATAGTGGCAACGGCTGTTTCCTGCTGGCGCTCACGACGTTTAACATCATCTTCAATGGCTTCTGCGCCGTAGCCCGCTTTTTCCACGGCCTGAACTAATTGTTCGGCGGACGCACTGCCCATGACCAGCGCAGTACGTTCCGCCAGGTTCACCCGTGCCTGCGTGACGCCCGGTACGTTTTGCAACGCATTTTGTACACGAGAGACACAGCTGGCGCAGCTCATGCCGCTTAACAGCAACTGTTGGCTGTCATCTTCAGCCGTAGCTGCCGGAAGCTCAGGAGGGACCGCTGCCAGCGCTTCCGACGGGATTGATGACTCCGCCAGCGGTTTAGCCTTTGGGTGGCTTAACTCTGCGCCATAACCGGCTTGCTTGATGGTTTCAATCAGTGCTTCAGCGCTGGCGCTACCAGTGACGTGCGCTTCAGTCACGGTGACATCCGCTTGCTCAACGTCCGGACGTTGTTCCAGGCTTTCTTTTACGCGTTTAACGCAATGACCACAGGACAAACCGTCCAGGGTCAGGTCGATCGTTTGAGACATAACAAACTCCTTTCTTACGGGATTAACTGACTGTGATAAAGGTTAAACCTTCCAGCAAGGGGAAGGTCAAGGGAGTTTTTAGAAAAGATGAAAAAAGGCAGGAAGTCGGGAACGCAGCGACCGGCGTTCCCGGTAATTTATTGATTGAGGACGATGAGTGGCGTTTGATTTGCCGGTTCATTTATCACCGTGAGATCGGCGCCGTAAAGCGCATTCAACGGCTGCTGTTTCAGTACCTCCTGCGGGCTGCCGTTATCGACTATCTTGCCGTGTTCCATCAGCACGACACGGTCGGCATAGCGTGCAGCAAGATTGAGATCATGCAGTACGCAGCAGACATTAAACTGCCGTTCACGTACCAGATGCCGCAGTAAACGAAAAAGGTGCTGCTGGTGGTGAATATCCAGTGCTGAAGTAGGTTCATCCAGAAACAGCCACTTTGGTGCAGGTTCCGGCTCCCAAAGCTGTACCAGCAGACGCGCTAACTGTACTCGCTGCTGCTCTCCTCCCGACAAGTGTCGATAGTCGCGGGTAGCCAGGTTCTGGCAATCACATAAGTTCATGATATGGTCAGTTTCATCACCCGTGTTGCGCGTGCGATACGGATGCCTGCCCATACGAATGACTTCCTGAACGCTAAACGGGAACGCCATATGGCTGTTCTGGCGCATCACCGCGCGAGTTTTTGCCAGCTCGGTTATTGACCATTCATTCAGCGGTTTGCCGAGAAGCGAGCAGCGTCCACTTTGTGGCTTCAGATAACCCGTGAGCTGACGCAACAACGTTGATTTCCCTGCTCCATTGGGACCAAGTATGGCGATGATTTCGCCGCCTGGTAGCGTCAGAGAGACGTTATCAGTGAGTCGACGCCCATGAATGCTGTAAACCAGATTCTCGGCGATAATCATGACACCCTCCGGCTGCGCAGTATCAGCCACAGAAAATATGGCCCGCCAATCAGGCTGGTCAACAAACCGACGGGCATTTCTGCTGGCTGCACCAGTGTACGGGCCAGGGTGTCGGCAACCAGTAATAAACATGCGCCTGCCAGTGTGGAGCAGGGAATAAGCCAGCGATGATCGGCACCAGTGGTCATTCTGATCAGATGTGGAATCACCAGACCAATAAAGCCGATCACTCCGCTTACCGAAACGGCTGCGCCCACCAGCAGTGAGCTTAGCAACAGCAGTTGTTGCCGTTTACGTTTTACGTTCACTCCCAGGTAGTGTGCCTCTTCATCACCTAACTGCAGCAAATTTAGCGTTCCGGCGAGACAGGCGGTTACCGCAACGGCAGGAAGTACAAAGGAGCTGGCTACCAGCAGCGTTGGCCACTGCGCCTGCCCGAGATTACCCATCATCCACAGTGTCAGCTGGCGTAACTGCTGTTCATCGCCAATGTAACTCAGCACGCCGATTGCTGCGCCGCACAGGGCATTGATGGCGATCCCGGCTAACAGCAGTTGCATCATACCGCCGTGGTGGTGGCGCTGGCTTATCAGGAAAATTATCGTGCAAACCACCATGCTGCCTGCAACGGCAAAAATCATCTGCTCATACAGCACCAGCACAACAGGGAACGAAAACGGAATCACAATCGCGATGCCAACCATCAGCGCAGAGCCACTGCTGACGCCCAGCAGACCAGGGTCGGCCATCGGATTGCGAAAAAGTCCCTGCATGATGACACCTGCTGTTGCCAGCGCACCACCAACGAGGACGGCCAGTAAGACGCGCGGCAGGCGAATATTTAACCAGATATCACGATATTCTTCATCGAACAGAGCGCTGAAGCTAATGTTCAGCGCTCCCTGGCTGGCACCGAAAAGCATCAGCGCGAGCAATAATAGTGACAGGCCCGTCAATATGCTGACGGACGAAAGTGAGTCCTTGAGCACGCAAAACTCCATAACGTCTTTGCGGCGCGGAGCTCCCGCGCCGTGAGGGGATTACGCAGGTTTCAATTCAGGTTCAACCAGACTGTAGATCTGATTGTTAAGTGCAGGCGCATTGGCCAGTTCGCGAATATGTGCGGCAACATCCGCACGCATTACAAACCCGTGGCACTCCTGGCCTTGTATTCGCTGCGCCTTGCCTGTTGCTTCACCATTAAGCAGTCCGCCAGGGCGGAGAATGGCGTAGTCCAGTTGACTGGTTTGCAACCAGCTTTCAGCCAGCGATTTTTCCCGTACGGCCTGACCAAAGGCGGCCTTTGCCCGGGCGGATAAAAAAGGCCAACTGTCACCGCAGCCCAGCGATGTCACGAGGATCATCCGTTTGATGCCCACTTTCTCGGCTTCATCAATCACGGTTCTGTGCGCCAGATAATCCTGAGCGCCGCCCATTGAGGAGATCAGCGTGGCATGTGGACCTGCAGCACGGCAGGCGCAGGCGACTACCTGGCTATCGCAGGCATCGCCAATAAAAACCTGCACACCTCTTTCCTGTAATCCGGCAGCAACCTGCGCGTTGCGAATAACAGCAATCACCGGGCGTTGTTCTGCCAGCGCCAGTTCAAGTGTTTTTGCTCCGACACCGTTACCACCCGCGCCGAAAATAAGCCATGGAGACATCAGGCAAGTTCCTTTAGCGTTGAAGCCAGCGCGTGAAAGGCGCTGACCTGTTCGGCCAGTAGCTGGCGATGCTCATCCCTGCCGAGGAATATCTTGAACATTGCGCTATCCGCCTGGTTAAAGAAGAGGATGGACGCGGTGTCCATACCCATAAATTTGCGTTCAATCAGGGCAATATGCGTGCAGTTTTCTGCCTTGATATGACCGGTCATTCCTTTTTTCCCGCGCAGGTTGAAGTAGCCGTGACGGTGAAATCCGGATGGCAGTTCGCCAGTGAATTCCAGAATGACATCAGCAGTATGGACCAGGGTTGTGACTTTTCCCCATTCGCTGACCGTTTCCCAGACGGTATCAAACTTATCGCCGGAAACCAGCGTCAAGGAAGGGAGGTTTTTCACTACTTCCAGCAGCGTGGTGTTGTACTGGGCGGCGATGGCTTCCAGCGTACCGTCCGGCTCAGTTTTTAAAAAATCCTGTAAAGAGACATGGCTCATAAATCACTCCTGTTATGGTTGCTCTACCGCAATACGCGGTGCGTTAAGTTCCTGAATAAGCTCATCAAGGGACTGTAAAATATTGCTTGCCCAAAAGCGTCCTTCATTGGTCAGGCGCAGACAGGTGCTGGCATCGCGCGTCAGGCCAGCCTGGTGCCATTGGCTCAGTAAGGGGAGTAGTTTCTGAGCATGAGGCGTGAGTTCATCCAGCGGGACGCGGGCTGTTTCAATGCCTGCCTGTAGCGTATGCCGCCACTGGAAACCGCGCTCGGCGGTACGCATCATCATCATTAGCGGCTTTTTCCCGGCGGCAATGGATTCATGCCAGGTGGTCAGATTGCGTTCGACCATCCAGGAGTAGCCATTAACCGATCCCCCCGCGCCAGAGCCAAACGCCAGGCAGTCGGCCCCCTGTTTAATCAGCAGGTTGTACAGGTTGCGCTCGCGCGTTGTACGCGCCCAGTGGCTGTTGCTGATGCAGCGCCAGCCCGCGTTATCCATAAATTCACAGCCCTGTAGATAGAGATCGCGGCGCTCGGCTGGGGAGGGCACGGTCGTACGTCCGGTTTCAACCGCTTTGCCAAGAGGGGTATTAGGAATGAGGTTTAGTGCATAGAGGTCAACACCGTCGAGACCGATATCACATGCGATTGCCAGATCTTCGCCCCACAGTTTTGCGTCCTGTCCCGGCAGACCAAACAGCAGATCGCATACCACGGCAGCACGATCCCGCTGAACCAGCCCTTGCATAAATGCAATGGCGGTTGGGCCATCTGAGGTTCGGGCCATTTTTTTGCGGATCCGACTATTAAAAGACTGAATACCGATCGAAAACCGGTTAGCCCCGGCATCCAGGCAGGCATCGATTCGGGCATCGTCAAAGTTGAGTACCCGACCTTCAATCGTTATTTCACAATCCGGAGCCAGAGGTAGCTTTTCACGCAGCGCAGTGATGATTCTGGCCAGATCCCGTGCCGACAGCGCCGATGGTGTACCGCCGCCAAAATAGACGGCGTGAATCGGTGCTGACTGGTGTAATGGGCTGTCGGCCTCCATCTCTATTTCACGCAATAGTGCGTTGGTATAGCGAGTGCAGTGATCTTCTTCAAACCGGTTTTGATAAAAACCGCAGAAAGTACAGTGTGTTGCACAAAAGGGGATATGCAGGTACACCAGTCGTTTACGTGGAGGGACGGTCTGGCTGATGACATTCTGCCAGGTTTGTGACAACAACTCTTTTGCAACAGGGATAGCCCCGCGCCACGGCATCGTGGCGCGGCGATCCTTAAATGGTTGGTTTCCCTCCAGAGCAAAATGTGGGGTGAGATCCAGCGTGTCTTGAGTTTTCATACTTCTTTATAAATCCCTTTCGTGTGGCCAGAATTGCTGGTGTAGCGCTTCAACCGCGTCAGCGACGCGAGGACCCATGCCCAGGATCAGCGCCTGGTCTATCGTCACAATGCGCTGATTTTTCCAGGCGGCGGTGCGGGTAATACCGGCAATAGCGCTGAGACGATTAAGATCGCCATCCACCATTTGTGACGTCACGACGATGACCTGCGGATTTGCGGCAATCAACGACTCTGCGCTGTAGCTTTTATACTGGGCATGTGAGGCGACATTCTGTGCCCCGGCAAGCGTCAAAATGGCATCGGCAACGCTGCCTTTCCCGGCTACCTGTGGCGCGCTGCCACCAGCGGAGAGGATAAACATGGCTTTAACCGGCGCTTTTTTTGCCGCCACACTCTGCTGAACGCGATCCAGACGCTGATGAATACGCTTGACCAACGCATCGCCTTGTTCAGGCATTCGCAGTGTTTTTGCCAGCTCATGGATATTGGCGTACATCTGTTCAACCGTGGCCGGTACACGCGGCAAGGTGACAACATTCACTTTTTGTGCCCGCAGTTGATCCAGTACGATCTGTGGGCCAGCGTCCTGCCAGGTGATAAAGCTGTCCGGATGCAGCGATAAAATGCCTTCGCTGCTCAGTTGCTTCCAGTAACCGATATGTGGAAGCGCTGCAGTTTCTGGCGGATAAGAGGTGGTTTCATCGACGCCAACCACGTTGCTCCCGGCACCTATGGCGTAGATCAGTTCGGTCAGCGATCCGCCCGCCGCCACCAGACGTTCGGCGGACTGCGCGTTGAAGATGCAGGCGAGGCTCAGTAAACCAATAATGAGTTTCTTCATTGTCAGAAATTCCACGCAAAGCCAACCGCGGCATTGAAACCCGCTTCCGGAATAGATTCATGTGCGGTTCTGTAACGTTTATCGGTCAGGTTATTGAGTGCCAGATTGACCTGATACTGATCCTGCGGACCGAATTCGGTATTGAAGGCGAGATTAAGCGTTGCCCAGCCCGGATAATTTATTTCCGTACTTCCGGTGTTATCTTTGGCGCTGGAGGCCGCGCGGATAAACACATCTGAGGTCACGTTAGCGGCATTCAGCAGCAAGGTATGTTTCAGACCCACGCGTCCAGTCAGTGTTGGTTCGCCGGTATCCCAGGTTTTCATGGTGTCGCCTTCATACTGGCGGCGAATAATGTTGCCGCTCAGATAGGGGGAAACTGCCCATCCGTTGTACTCTGCGCTTAACTCCATGCCCCAGGTTTTGGCGCGATCGATGTTGTCGTAGTAGAAATAGCCTCCTCGTGAAGAGTTGCTATTGCCGTTGCACACGGGGTTGCCGGCACAAGCCAGGCTGGCGATATAGTCTTTGGCTTCTGAATAGTAAATCGCGCCGTCAATCAGCCACATCCCCCCTTTATAACGGGCTCCCAGCTCATAGTTATTGGAGTGTTCCGCTTTCAGGTCTGGATTACCGTAGGTGACGCTGCCACCCGCAGATGTCTGCATAAACAGCTGAGTGAGCGTCGGGAAGACATAACCCTGCGCATAGGCTGCACGTAGCTCGAGATCTTTAAAGCCGGAATAACGCAGGCTGGTAGAGGTGACCAGTTCATCGTCATGTACTGAATTTCCTCCTGCTGATTGCCATGTGGTCCCGCTGCTTTGCGTCGTTTGCGTATCGTTACGATTGAGTTTTGAAGAGAGCCAGTATTGGCGAGCACCAACGGTCCACGTCCAGTTATCGGCAAAACGCCAGTCGTTTTGTGCAAACAGAGAGGTGTTGCTTTGTTCGGCTTCAATATGAGATAGCGTCCGGGTTTGTGTATCAAAGTTGCCAGTCGCCGCCGTCTGACGCGTATTGCCGTCTGTGTCTTGTTTCACTTTGTCGTGTTGATACTGAGTACCAATGACCAGTTCGTTGTTCGCCGGAAGGGAGATATTTCCCTGAAACGTGACACCCTGGGTGTATTGTTTATCGTTGGTATAAGTCTGCTTATTCACCGTCAGCGCTTTGATCGCTGGGTTGGGAATAACCTGAGTGGTTTTGACCCGGTTCTCAAACTTACGCTCTATCGTCTGATTGTATGCGTCAATATGGATTTTCTTCAGGTAATCCCCGTCTGCCGCGTAGTCATAGAACAGACCTACTTTTTCGCGTTCCAGTTTAGGTATTTTGACGCTGAAGTCGTCGAACTGACCTTCCGGATCGTTAAACCAGGTTTGTGTGGACAGTTTGTAACGGTCGAGTGACAGACCGATTTTATGGCGATCGAGGTTATAGCCAAGCCAGACGCCCTGGCCGTTATTGCGGAAGTTGGTATTCGATAACCTTCCGTCAGGCGTATCGCGATCGCCCTGATCGGAATAGCTACCATTGATACGGTAATCAAAATTTTCAATGCTACCCCAGGCGGCTGCCGATTCTTCCCATCCTGCCGTCGCGGAGTTGTAGACTGCTTTAATGCTCCCGGCAAGGGGCTTATCGCCGCCTTTTTTCGTAATAAAGTTCACCACCCCGCCAATAGCCTGCGAACCATAGAGTACGGAGTAAGGGCCTTTGACAACCTCGATACGTTCCAGGGCTGATTCGTCAATAAGCAGGCCAGCGCCGTAGTTTTGACCGGCGCGCTGGTAGCTGACGACCTGACCGTCTATGAGTATCAGTACGCGTGAAGAGGCTTCACCGCGGATGCGGATTTGTTTTCGGCCTGCAAGGGCATTATCAGTGACTTCAACGCCGGGTATATCCTTTAAATCGTCGGCAATAGAAACGTTGGTGGAGTTTTGCAACGTCTGGCGGTCAATAACCTGAATCGTCGCCGGGCTTTCCCAGAGACTGCTTTCCGAACGGTTTGCCGTGACGATCACCGTGTCGTCGGCTGATGCTGATGTGTGTGTGGTCGTAGTTGTCGATGCTGAAACAGCCCCTGAAACACATAATGTCAGAGCTGAAAGAATAAACGGCCTTTGGCTAATCCGTGGCAACATAAGAGAACCTTTTATTTAATGTTAATGATCATCATTATCATTCGCGTTTGTATATAAAATTGTATCCAGATGTTCAATATCAAAGGTGTAAAACCAATACATCTTTTGATTTGAATCAATTTTGTATCGTTGATGCGGGTGGAATTGTGATCGGGATGGCGCATAACCTTGTGAATAGGCTGGCTTTTTAAATTAATCGTTGATGTACCTGTTGGGGCGTTTCGCCGGATAAGGGATTACTGCAATCTGGGCTATAATGTGGCTCTGCATTGAGAGAGCTGTGGGGGATGATGTGAATATTAGTGATGTGGCGAAAAAAACCGGATTAACCAGTAAAGCTATTCGCTTTTATGAAGAGAAAGGGCTGGTGACTCCGCCGCTGCGTAGCGAGAACGGATACCGCACTTATACCCAGCAACATCTGAATGAACTGACGTTGTTGCGACAAGCGCGGCAGGTTGGGTTTAATCTCGAAGAGTGCGGTGAGCTGGTGAACCTGTTTAACGATCCGGCACGTCACAGCGCAGATGTAAAAAAACGTACTCTCGAGAAGGTGGCTGAAATCGAACGGCATATCAGCGAATTACAGGCGATGCGGGGACATTTGCTGGCGCTGGCAAACAGTTGCCCTGGCGATGACAGCGCCGAATGTCCAATTATTGATAATCTCTCCGGCTGTTGTCATCACAAAGCAAAGGTTTAGCGGCGAGAGGGATTGAGCATAAATACTACCGTACCGCGATACCACGGGGATTTTTCAAGCTGAGCTTCAGCCTGCGGATCCCGGCTACCGTTTTGCACCAGCCCAAGCTTAAATGGTATGCGTAACCGGATGAGCGCGGGCAAATACGCCTGATAATTTGCCACAGTGTGACGTCCCTGATAGCTCTGAACTACCAGTTCATCGACCGGCAATGCGTTCAGCGTGGCGATATCGCCGGTTTTCGCCCAGTCCAGCAGCCCGGTAACGCCAAGGGCGAACTCTGGCGGTAACTGTTGGCGAAGCTGACGCAGAAAGTGAGCGTAATCCGTGAGCTGATGAGTTGCGGCGTCAAAATCAACCTGCAAACCGACGACGTGATTCCCTGCAGACTGCCAGCGTTGCAACAGCCGTGTGATACGCGCCGGAATCTCTTCCGGCACGTCGAGGGTGGTGAAGCGTACGGTCAGCCAGATTGTTGGAAATGTCAGACGACTGACCGGCAAGCCGAGCCGCTGAAAGATTACTTCCCCTGACTGAATGACTACTTCACCCTGATGCAAATAGACCGTTTGCGCGTTCTGGAGTTCGTTGCTGGCTTTCACCCCTGACCACAACCAGAAGGCCGGATGGTCGCGGGCGGTGACAATTTCCGTAGCCTGTACCTGTCCGGCCAGCAGCGCAGCTACCAGTAATATTTGAGTTTTTGCGCCCACGGGCTTCCTGGATACTGTGTCTTCAGTTGCGTGAACCACTCTTTACGCTGTGATTTATCCACCTCTGCGCCACCGCATTCGTTCGAACCTGATGGTGCATAGCACATGATGGCGCGATACAACGCAAAGCTTTTATCCTCGAGTTCCGCTTTTGGTGCAGCAATAACCTGCTGATAGTAGCGCTGTCTGTCGTACTGACCGAACGGTTCTTTACGTGAAATTGCCACTTCCAGCACATCATTGCCTGTACTGTTTGCCCACAGATCAACACGGGTTTGCGTGGTACGGAAAAACTCACCCAGACAGTTCAGAGCGTGGGCATCATCCGCTTTTTTGCTTAGCACTGTGACTGTTTCAGTCAGGCTACGGCATGCGTAACCGGCCTGAGCGGCATCGCCGTTCCAGTCAAAGGTGTTCAAATTGACATCAGCAAACGCATCTGCGGATACCGGTTGCGTAATTGCGCTGGCAAGTTTTCTGTCATTCAGCCAGTCGCCAAAGCGATTCTCGGTTAAATCCCGCACCAGTAGCGTATGCAGCGCGATGGTACGCTCTTCATTATTTGGTCCGTGGGTTGCCTGCTGGCGCAGTAGTTCAGGAGAGGCTTGTGTTTTCAGCACCTGTGAACGAAAACGCAGGTTTGTAACCATGCTGTTCGGGGCGAAAACTGCCGCCACATCGCCGCTGTAGACCAGCGTTGCCGCCAGTTTAGCCTGCACATATTGTTGCTGTTCGTTATTCTGGCTATGTTTCAATAGTTGCTGCCAGAACTCACGCGCCGCAGACCACTGCTTTTGCCCCATCAGTGCTTCGCCATAAAGCACTTGTTCGCTGAAGGCGAGAGTGTCGTTTGCGGGGAGTTTCTGCGCCGGGGTTACTGCCTGAACAATGGCTGTGTAGTTGCCAGTCGCCATCCACAGATTTAGTTGCAGGTTGTGCCACAGCGGCAGTTTTCCGCTCTTCTCGAAAACGGGCTTGCTGGCGTCGAGCTGCGCCTGCGTCAGCGTCGGTTTGTCGTCGTTGTTTAGTCGCAGGGCGCGCAGCAGTTCGATATAGCTGACCCATGGGGCGTCAGGGAAGGTCTCAACTGCGGATTGCTCCAGGAACTGCATGCCAAAAACATTATCGTATTCGATGACCGTGTTACGCAGTTGCGGTGCGTCGGCTGCCTGCTGGAAGCCTTGCTCATACAGTGTTGCCAGCGGCGCCCACGATTGCAGATACCAGTTAATACGGCGCAGCATACCGCGCGCAGAATCGGCGTAAAGTCCCTGCGGGAAGTGTTGCAGATAAGTTTGTGCCAGAGTCTGTGCCTGAGCGGCATCCTGGCGGTTGATTCTGGCGATATCAAAATCACCGTATTCACCGACGCTGTTCTGACTACTTTTATTCAGCGCCGTGCGCATCAACATGTATTGCGCGGTTTCTGCCAGCCACGGACGATCGCTGGTGGCAAGCTGCGTGAAATTCTGTTCCGCATTGACGTAGTCGCCTTCATAGAAACGCGCGGCGGCGATCAGATAGGTTTTATACTGTTGCGCGGATGAATCGGCTGGGATTGAGGTGAGGGAGGACGTAATCTGCTCGCCGGTCGCGCCGGACAATAACCCCAACCGCGCCCGGGCTAACGCCTGGCGTTGTTCAACCGTTAACGAGGTATCGGCCAGTAGCGCGGCAAAAAACTGACTGACGCTGTCCCTGTTATTTGAAACATGGCGGTTTTCATTCTCTGTGCCGTCGGCATTTATCTCTTCGGCGGCGATCTGCAGCTTGTCCATCTGGCGAGCAAGCGTGTCATCTGCACGTTGCTCCGGCGTAGCGGCGGCTGGCGACGTGATTTCATCCCACTGCGGGTGATACGCAAAATAGAAATCGCGGGAGCGGGTGATATCCTCAGGCATTGACTGAACGGGCAGGGCGAATGATTTTTCCTGGCTTAACAATCGCAGCAGGTTATCCCGGCTGTCGTTTTGCGGGCTGAATACCGGGATACCTTTTAGCAGACAGTGGTCATCACTCCATTTGCAATCTTCCATATCAAAAGAAGCAAATGCCTGAGGGGCTCCTGCCAACAATGAACAAAGGGCTAGAGCGAGGGATGTCTTCCTGACCATAATCTTATTTCCTGTATGATTTATTGTGATACGGCTTTGATAACCAGGGTGATACCCTCAATGGCAACCACTTCGACCTGCGTACCGGCAGTCAAATTATCGTTTGCACTGACCGGCCAGGAGCTGTCGCCAACGCGCATGTGCCCGCGACCATTCACCAGCGTGGTCTCCAGAATAAACCGGCGACCGACCAGCTGCTGCCCGCGCTGATTGAGGTGGCTGTCAGCTGGTTTCTGCTCCTGTACGCGCTTTGCCAGCCACTTCCACCACAGCCAGGCTGCCAGCAACGTTAACAAGGCGAACATCGCACCCTGCCACGCCCAGTCGAGCGGAAGTAGCCAGACCACCAGACCGGTGATCACCGCTGCTACACCGCTCCACAGCAGATAACCGTTACCGCCCAGCATCTCGGCGGCCAGTAACAGACCACCGAGGCTAAGCCAGAAGATATGTGGGTGAACCAGAATCATCGCTATCATGATTTTTTCCGTTCGCTGGCGCTGTCCTTAATTAATTCGCTGATGCCGGCAATCGAGCCCATCAGGCTGCTGGCGTCCAGTGGCATCATCACCACTTTACTGTTATTTGACGAACCGATTTGTTGCAGCGCTTCGGTGTATTTCTGAGCCACGAAGTAGTTCACCGCCTGAATATCCCCGGCGGCAATCGCCTCCGAAACCATCTGAGTTGCACGAGCTTCGGCTTCGGCGGAACGTTCGCGCGCTTCTGCCTGTAAAAACGCGGACTGGCGTTCACCTTCCGCTTTCAGTATTTTCGATTGCTTCTCACCTTCCGCTTTGACGATCTCCGCCTGGCGGATCCCTTCGGCTTCAAGAATGTAGGCGCGTTTGGTACGTTCCGCTTTCATCTGGGCGTTCATCGCGTCGATAAGTTCAGCCGGTGGGCGTACATCGCGGATCTCAATACGGGTGATTTTGATGCCCCAGGGATTGGTGGCTTCATCAACGATATGCAGCAGACGTGTGTTGATGTTATCGCGCTGGGAGAGCATTTCATCCAGCTCCATGGAGCCGAGAACGGTACGAATGTTGGTCATGGTCAGGTTGATGATCGCCAGTTCAAGATTACTGACTTCATATGCTGCTTTCGGCGCGTCGATTACCTGAATAAAGCAGACGGCATCAATGGCAACATTGGCGTTGTCTTTGGAGATAACTTCCTGCGACGGGATATCGAGAACCTGCTCCATCATATTGATCTTACGACCAATTCTATCCATGAAGGGCACCACGAGACTTAAGCCTGGCTGCAGGGTTTTGGTGTAACGGCCAAAACGCTCCACTGTCCACTGGTATCCCTGCGGGACGATTTTGACGCCTGCGCCGACGATTACCAGCGCGACAAAAATGAGAATGGGGATAAAAATGAGCATTGATGAAACCTCCTGTTGTGCTGTCCTTTACTACCTGATTAATCAAATTATACCCGATTAATCAGGGTGGGCTCCCCTATAATAAATTACAGGGATATATCCGTCATACTTCAAGTTGCTTGTGCGTTAGCTACGTTCGTTCATCCCAGTCACTTGCCGCCTTCATGCAACTCGAATTATTTTGGGTATAGACTGTCTGCACGAAAGATGTAAAAAAGGGATCTGTAATGGAAGAAAGCAGAATGTTGCTTCAGTTAAAAAATGTCGCCTGGCAGGCGGGAACGACGAAAATTCTCAATAACATCAGTTTTAATCTCAACGCCGGGGAATTTAAGCTGATTACCGGTCAGTCCGGCTGCGGTAAAAGTACGTTACTGAAGATTGTGGCGTCGTTAATTAGCCCGAGTGCCGGTGAGATTATTTTTGAGGGAAAGGAGATAACTACCCTCAAACCCGAAGCTTATCGTCAGCAGGTCTCTTATTGCGCGCAAACCCCCGCTTTGTTTGGCGATACTGTCTACGATAACCTTATTTTCCCGTGGCAAATCCGCAATAAACGCCCTGAACCTGATACGTTTCTGGCCGACTTGGCCCGCTTTGAACTGCCTGAGGAGATCCTCAAAAAAAATATTAATGAACTCTCTGGAGGCGAAAAACAGCGTATCTCATTAATTCGCAATTTGCAGTTTCTGCCTAAAATCCTGCTGCTGGATGAAATAACCAGCGCACTGGATGAGGCCAATAAACGCAACGTGAATGAATTAATTCACCGCTACGTTCGCGAGAAAAATATCGCAGTGCTGTGGGTTACGCACGACAAAGATGAAATTAATCATGCGGATAATATCATTACCCTTCAGCCGCATGCCGGAGAGATGCAGGAAGCAAGCAATGAACGAGCATAATATTACCAATGAATCACTGGCGTTAGCGATGATGCTGGTGGTAGTGGCGATACTGATTAGTCACAAAGAAAAACTGGCGCTGGAAAAAGATATTCTCTGGAGCGTTTGCCGGGCGGTGATCCAGCTTATTATCGTCGGCTATGTGCTGAAATATATCTTTGGCGTTAACCACAGCATTCTGACTCTAGTGATGGTGCTGTTTATCTGCTTTAACGCTGCGTATAACGCGCAAAAACGCAGTAAATATATTGATAAAGCCTTTATCTCGTCGTTTATCGCCATTACGTCGGGAGCGGGAGTGACGCTGGCTGTTCTGGTTCTGTCCGGTTCCATCGAATTCGCGCCAATGCAGGTGATCCCAATTTCCGGCATGATCGCAGGTAATGCGATGGTGGCGGTCGGGTTATGTTACAACAACCTGGGGCAGCGGTTTAACAGCGAGCAGCAGCAAATCCAGGAGAAATTGAGCCTCGGTGCCACGCCGAAAGTGGCGTCTGCGCCGCTTATTCGCGACAGCATTCGTGCGTCATTGATCCCGACGATCGATTCAGCGAAAACTGTGGGACTGGTGAGCTTACCAGGGATGATGTCGGGCTTGATCTTTGCTGGTATCGATCCGGTAAAAGCAATTAAGTATCAGATAATGGTGACCTTTATGCTGCTTTCTACCGCCAGCCTGTCGACCATTATTGCCTGTTATCTCACTTACCGGAAATTCTACAATTCGCGCCACCAACTGGTGGTGACGCATTTGAAAAAGCCGTGATGTGATGCCGGATGCGTTTTTTCTAGGCCCGATAAGCGTAAGCGCCATCGGGCAAAATCACGCAGATTAGTACAACAACGCGTACAGCTGGCGACGATATTTCGATGCCAGCGCATCACCGGTTCCCAGCGCAGCGAGAATTTCCTGGAAGGTCTTACGTGCCTGACCGTCTGCGGCCGCAAGATCTTTTCTCAGGTGGCTGAACAGCAGTTCCAGCGCCTCTTCGTTACGTCCGACCTGGTGCAGTTGTAACGCCAACTGTGCTGCCAGTGCCGCATCTTGAGGGTTGTTCGCTACTTGCTGCTGTAACTGCTGGATTTCCGGCGTATCTGCCGCTTGTTTCAGTAGTTCAATCTGCGCGACCAGCCCTTGATAACGGGTGTCCTGATCCTGTAACGGAATGGTTTTCAGTACCGCTTCGGCATCCTCCGAACGGTTAAGCGCGATTTGTGTTTCTGCCAGCAGCAGGCCGATTTCGCTGCTTTGGTTAGATAACTGCCAGGCTTCTTTCAGCAAAGGCAGCGCTTCGGCGTGATTGCCGGCTTCAATAAACTCAATGGCCTGGCGCGCTTTCAGCTCCTCTTCACTTGGGAGCACTTTATCGAGCAGTGCGCGAATGACTTCTTCCGGCTGCGGCCCCTGGAATCCGTCTACTGGCTGACCGTTCTGGAACAGATATACCGTTGGGATAGCGCGCAGGCCAAACTGGGAGGCGATCATCTGTTCAGCGTCGCAGTCCAGTTTGGCGAGAATAAACTGACCGTTGTACTGCGCGGCAAGACTTTCCAGTACCGGCGTTAGTTGCAGACAATGCTGGCTACGCTCAGACCAGAAATAGAACAGGACCGGTGTGGTCATCGACAGTTCAAGGGTCTGCTGCAGGTTAGATTCGTTAATATTGACAATATTTTGTACGGACATGGAGTCACTCTCTATTCGTCTATTTGTTTTTACATGGGGGCAGACGTGCTGGCTTCAACTCAGCCCTGTAAAATTTTGTCCATTACGCGACCTGGCAACAGGCGTTTCAGCAGCATAACTGCCCAGGTCACCAGGGTGACGGGGTAGCGCAGTTTCGGTTTATCACTTTCAAAAGCATGGCGCACTTTGGCGACAACAGCCTCTGGGCCCAGCGTAAAACGCGCGGCAATGCCGGGGTTTTCGACAGGAGAATCGCTTTGGGTCTGGTTAACGTTTTCGGTAAAACGGGTACGTATGGGGCCGGGTTCAATCAGGCTGACCTTGATTCCACTGTGGCGTAGTTCCATGCGCAGTGCATCGGACCACGCTTCCAGTGCGTATTTACTGGCGGCGTACGCCCCACGTCCAGGCGTGGAGATTAATCCCATTACTGAAGAGGTCATCACAATCCGCCCTTCGCCATGCGGTAACATGGCAGGCAGCAGGCGCATAGTGAGCTGATGCGCGCCAAAGAAGTTGGCGGAAAACTGTTGTTCCATCTGTTCACGGCTGATAGTGGTCAGCGGACCATACACGCCGTATCCTGCGTTGTTAAAGATCCCATACAAACGATTATCGGTCAGGGCGATCACCTCATCGGCAGCACGATCCACACTTTCTGGCGAATCCAGATCCAGCAATATGCCGGTGAATCCCATGCCATTCATACGTGCGACATCGTCAGGCTTACGGCAGGCTGCCAGAATTTGAAAACCCTGGCGCTTTAGCTCAAGCGCGCTTTCCAGGCCGATACCGCTGGAACATCCTGTTATTAAGACCGATTTTTGCATAACTTTACCTGTCAGGATCTCCGTTGATTTACGAGTCGTGGTTAACTAAAGGAGTGAGTTGTTTCGCCATCCAGTCGGCAATAAACGGCTGGGCGTCACGATTTGGATGAATACCATCATCCTGCATCCACTGGGGTTTCAGATAGACCTCTTCCATAAAAAAGGGCAACAGAGGAATATCAAACTCTTTGGCGAGCTTTGGATAAATAGCGCTAAAGGTTTCATTATAACGGCGACCGTAGTTTGCCGGCAGACGAATTTGCATCAATAACGGTTCGGCATTCGCGGCCTTCACGTCCTGCAATATTTTGCGCAGAGTCTGTTCGGTTTGCAGAGGTTGAAACCCGCGTAGCCCGTCGTTGCCGCCAAGTTCTACCAGCACCCAGCGAGGCTGATGCTGTTGCAGTAATGCGGGCAGACGGGACAGACCCTGTTGTGAGGTGTCGCCGCTAATGCTGGCATTCACCACAGATGTTTTGGTTTGCCATTTATCATGGAGTAGCGCTGGCCACGCCGCGCTGGCTGACATACGGTATCCGGCACTCAGGCTGTCACCCAGAATTAATAACGTGTCCGCTGCGGCGGCGCGGAACGTTAACAGGACCAGGAACAGGAAGGGCAAATGCCAGCGGAAAACATTGTTGAAGTTCATCATCTTAAGAAATCCGTCGGTCAGGGTGATCACGAGCTATCCATCCTTACCGGAGTTGAACTGGTTGTCAAACGCGCCGAGACCATTGCGTTGATTGGCGAGTCGGGCTCGGGAAAATCGACACTGCTGGCAATCCTCGCCGGTCTGGACGATGGCTCTGGCGGAGAAGTCTGCCTGGTAGGACAGCCGTTGCATACTATGGATGAAGAGGCCAGGGCACAACTGCGGGCGAAGCATGTCGGTTTTGTTTTCCAGTCCTTCATGTTAATTCCAACCCTGAATGCGTTGGAGAACGTTGAGTTGCCCGCGTTATTGCGGGGGGAAAATAGCGGGAAAAGCCGCGACGGTGCGAAAGCATTGCTTGAGCAACTGGGGTTGGGGAAACGTCTCGACCACCTTCCTGCTCAACTCTCAGGCGGTGAGCAGCAGCGCGTGGCGTTGGCGCGGGCGTTTAACGGGCGCCCTGACGTACTGTTTGCCGATGAGCCAACAGGCAACCTGGACCGACAAACCGGAGACAAAATTGCCGATCTGCTGTTTTCCCTCAACCGTGAACACGGCACGACTCTGATTCTGGTGACTCACGATCCGCAACTGGCGGCACGCTGTGACAGGCGTTTACGTCTGGTGAACGGGCAGTTGCAGGAGGAGGCATGATCGCACGCTGGTTCTGGCGCGAATGGCGCTCACCTTCATTATTAATCGTCTGGCTGGCGCTGAGTCTGGCGGTGGCCTGCGTGCTGGCGCTGGGCAACATCAGCGACCGTATGGAAAAAGGGCTGAGTCAGCAAAGTCGCGAGTTTATGGCGGGTGACCGGGCGCTGCAAAGCTCGCGGGAAGTGCCAACATCATGGATTGATGAGGCGCGTCAACGTGGCCTGAAGGTGGGCGAACAGCTGACCTTCGCTACTATGACCTTTGCGGCCGATACTCCGCAACTGGCGAACGTCAAAGCGGTGGATGACGTTTACCCGATGTATGGTAATTTGCAAACCAACCCTCCGGGACTCAAACCACAGCCAGGATCTGTACTGCTGGCTCCGCGCCTGATGGCGCTGCTCAATTTAAAAATCGGTGATTCCATCGATGTTGGTGACGTCACCCTGCATATTGCCGGAGAAGTGGTACAGGAGCCAGATTCCGGCTTTAACCCGTTCCAGATAGCGCCACGCCTGATGATGAATATGGCGGATGTTGCAAAAACTGGCGCGGTCCAGCCGGGAAGCCGCGTGACATGGCGTTATAAATTTGGCGGTACGCCGCAGCAACTGGAAGGGTATGAGCAATGGCTGTTGCCGCAGCTAAAGCCGGAACAACGCTGGTACGGGCTGGAGCAGGATGAAGGGGCGTTAGGGAAATCGCTCGAACGCTCGCAGCAGTTCCTCCTGTTGTCGGCGTTGCTAACGTTGCTGCTGGCGGTTGCCGCCGTTGCGGTGGCGATGAGTCATTATTGCCGCAGTCGGTACGATTTGGTGGCGATTTTGAAAACGCTCGGTGCGGGCAGGGCGCAGTTGCGTAAATTGATTGTCGGACAGTGGCTGATGGTACTGGCGCTGTCTGGCATAACCGGCGGAGCATGTGGGCTACTGTTTGAGCGTGTTCTGGTGGTGTTGCTCAGGCCCGTATTACCCGGCGAATTGCCGCCAGCCAGTCTGTGGCCATGGCTGTGGGCATTAGGCACCATGACCGTTATCTCTCTGCTGGTGGGGCTACGTCCTTATCGTCTGTTACTGGCCACGCAGCCGCTGCGGGTGCTGCGCCGTGACGTGGTGGCAAATGTCTGGCCGCTGAAATTTTATCTCCCGTTGGTTTCGGTTGTTGTTGTTGCGCTCCTCGCGGGGTTGATGGGTGGCAGTATGCTGCTGTGGGCGGTGCTGGCTGGTGCGGTCGTACTGGCGCTACTGTGCGGCGTGCTGGGCTGGATGCTGCTCAACGTGCTGCGTGGCATGACGTTAACCTCGCTGCCGCTGCGTTTAGCTGTCAGCCGACTGTTGCGTCAGCCATGGTCAACGCTGAGCCAGCTCTCAGCCTTTTCACTCTCCTTTATGCTGCTGGCGTTGTTGCTGGTACTGCGTGGCGATCTGCTCGATCGCTGGCAGCAGCAAATGCCGCCGGAAAGCCCGAACTACTTCCTTATCAACATCGCGACTGAACAGGTTGTACCGCTGAAGGGTTTCCTGTCTGAGCATCAGATAATTCCTGAGTCGTTCTACCCGATTGTGCGGGCGCGTCTGACGGCAATTAATGATAAGGCGACCGAGGGCAATCAGGATGAAGCGCTCAACCGTGAATTGAACCTGACCTGGCAGGATACCCGACCGGATCATAACCCGATTACCGCCGGAACCTGGCCGCCAAAAGCTGGTGAGGTATCGATGGAGGAGGGGCTGGCAAAACGGCTGAACGTGAAGCTCGGCGATCGTGTGACCTTTATGGGGGATACCCAGGATTTCAGTGCCACGGTCAGCAGCCTGCGCAAAGTGGACTGGGAAAGTCTGCGGCCTAACTTCTTCTTTATCTTCCCTTCCGGCGCACTGGACGGACAGCCGCAAAGCTGGCTGACCAGTTTTCGTTGGGAGAACGGTAACGGCATGCTGACACAGCTTAATCGCGAGTTTCCGACCGTCAGCCTGCTGGATATCGGCGCAATCCTCAAGCAGGTTGGTCAGGTTCTGCAGCAGGTCAGTCGGGCGCTGGAGGTGATGGTCGTGCTGGTAACTGCCTGCGGCATGTTGTTGCTCCTGGCCCAGGTTCAGGTTGGGATGCGCCAGCGTCATCAGGAACTGGTGGTCTGGCGTACGCTCGGGGCGGGTAAGAAACTTTTGCGTACCACGCTGTGGTGCGAGTTCGCCATGCTGGGGATGGTCTCTGGGTTGGTGGCGGCCATTGGTGCCGAAACGGCGCTGGCGGTTCTGCAAACCAAAGTCTTTGACTTCCCATGGGAACCTGACTGGCGACTGTGGGTAGTATTGCCGTTTTGCGGGGCGCTGCTGCTCTCATTATGTGGCGGATGGCTCGGCGCACGCCTGTTAAAAGGTAAAGCACTCTTCCGACAATTCAGTAATTAATTCATTTCAGTGATGATTACGCACCGGTTTTTTATATCGGTGCGTATTTTTTTCTATAGGGCACAAATTGATAACTCCTTGATATTTAACAGCACAAATCAATAAAAAACCGCCAACACGACAGGGTTAATAAAAGTTAATATTTGCATGCTGAATAATTGGCAGGCTATCTATCAAGGTAAAACCATGACTATAAAAAAAACAGCGCTGGCGGTATCGATCGGCGCAGCAGTGGCATTAACGACTTTCGCTTCTCAGGCGGAAATCACGGTCCTGAAACAAGATCCGCAGGCGGGCAATCCGCTGAGCCGTCTTAACTTCACCGTCGGCGGGAGTATTCGTCCACAGTTCCAGAATATGGCTGGCGATGATGGTAAGAATGGTTACAAACGTAATGGTTTTGACGGCGGCACGCGTTTCCGCTTTGCTGCTGACTACTATCTGTTTGATGACATCAGTTGGGTGAGCTACTACGAGCTGGGCGTTAACTTCCCGGCCATGTTCAACTGGGATAATCACTACGCTGACGGCGCCAACGATACCACGCGTCGTATGCTGTACACCGGTCTGAAAAGCGCGACCTGGGGTACACTGACCTTCGGTCAACAGAACAGCATTTACTATGATGTGGTCGGTGCGAAAACGGATATCTGGGACTACGACATGATCGGTCAGGCGCCAGGTAACGGTATTAATGGCGACTACGATGGCTCATATCGCACGCGTAAGTCTCTGAAGTATAAAAAAGCTGTTGGGGATGTTGATCTCTACGCTTCTTATCTGTTCAGCGATGATTACAACCCGAATAACGGCCTGCGCTACAAGCGTAAAGGTGGTGGCTCTCTGGGCGTGGATTACCACATCACTGATGACTTAACCTGGGGTACCGCGTGGAACTACACCCGTGCGGAAATGCGCGGCAACAGTAGCAAAACTTACGATCAGAACATCGTTGGTACCGCACTGAGCTGGAAACCGGACAACTGGACCTTCTCACTGGGTGGCGGCTGGTACCAAAACTTCATGACCACCAAAAAAGTATCGGTTAACGACTACTTTGCTGGTGACGCATGGGGTCTGGAATACTTTGCTGGTTACACATTCCCGGTTGGTCAGTATGCGGTTAAATCCATCCAGCCTTACTTCATGGGCGACCGTATCGAATACGTGAATGGTCGTAACTATCTGCGTACCGACAATGGGTTGGGTATCAGCTTCCAGCTGGATTATGGTTTCCGTGTGGATTACGAACACGTCTTTACCTCCAGCACCGACAACCTGGGCGACATGAACCTGGTGCGTCTGCGCTACGATTTCTAAGAACGCCCTGCTAAAACAGATGCCCGATGGTGAGATGCTAATCGGGTAATTGACCAGGCGCCGCCTATAAGCCGGATGATGCTATCCGGCTTTTTCGTTTTTCAACTATTCATTCCTGAAACTTGCATAAGCGCCTTCCTTACTCATTCAACGACATACTTCGCAACATCATGAAATAATTTCAAGGACAGCAGGCTGTGATCTGTGTCATGTTAAGAATCAGCCTGTTAAGCAGGCCAAAAAAAACAACGTCGCATGAACGGCGTGGGACATTACATCACAACGTTAAAATGGAGAAGTTATGGGATTGCGTCAGAGTTTACGCGTCGCGAGCGGGGTACTGTTGCTGGCCTGTGGATTACAGTTTGCTCATGCGAACAGCGATCCGCACACCATCGTGTTCGGTGTTGCGCCGGGTCCATATGGTGATATGGTGAAACAGGCCATTGCCCCGACGCTGAAAGAGAAAGGCTACAAGGTAGTGGTGCGCGAATTCAGTGACTATGTCCAGCCGAATATGGCACTCTCCAACGGTAGCATTGACGCTAACTTGTTCCAGCACTCGCTCTATTTTGACAAATTCACCGCTGATAAAGAGTTGAAACTGAGCAAGCTCATTGTGGTCCCTACGGCCGGAATGGGTTTTTACTCGCATAAAATCAAAAGCCTGGATGAGCTGAAGAAAGGGGATGTCATCACCCTGTCAAACGATCCGACCAACCTGGCTCGTGGTCTGCGCTTCCTGCAATCAATCGATCTGATCACCATTAAAGACAATATCGATCCGACCAAAGCCTCCGAGCGCGATATCGCCAGCAACCCGAAAGGGTTGATCTTTAAGCCACTGGAAGCCGCGCAACTGCCGCGTACGCTGGATGGCGTAACCGGGGCGCTGGTCAACGGCAACTTTGCTGTCGCGGCAAAACTGGATCTCTCCAGTGCCATTAAGCAAGAACATCTGGATGAGAACCTGAAAAATATCATCGCGGTACGCACTGAAGATGCGGATAAACCGTTCGCTAAAGATATTGTTGAGGCGGTGAAATCTCCGGCCTATCGTGCGGTGATTGACGATCCGAAAAATATCTACAGTGCCTTCCAGAAACCGGAATGGATGTCGGCAGCCAAATAATCGCTGCGCAAAAGGTTTAACAGGGCAGCGATGACTGCCCTTTTCGCATTTCTGAGGTGGCTATGATTGAGATAGATAAGGTTTGCGTGGATTTCACCGCAGGCCGTGGGCCGTCAACAAGGGCGGTTGATGACGTCAGCCTGCGTATCGGCGCGGGTGAGATATTTGGCATTGTCGGTACCAGCGGTGCGGGAAAGAGTACGCTTTTGCGCACCCTGAACGCCTTAACACGCCCAAGTCAGGGAAGCGTAAAGGTTAACGGAGTAGAAATCTCTGCGCTCGAAGGGGGGCATTTACGTAAGGCCCGCCAGCGTATTGGAATGATTTTCCAACACTTTAATCTGATGCATACCCGAACCGTTGCGCAAAACGTCGCCTTCAGCCTGAAAGCAGCCGGGTGGGAGCGCAGTAAAATCGGACCGCGCGTGACGGAAATTCTGTCACTGGTTGGGCTGTCCGATAAGGCTAACCGTTATCCCATACAGCTTAGTGGTGGGCAAAAGCAGCGTGTTGGCATTGCCCGCGCTATTGCCAACCACCCGGATGTGCTGCTGTGCGATGAACCCACCTCTGCTTTGGATCTGGAAACCTCAGCCACTATTCTGGCTCTGCTCAAACAGATCAACCAACAGTTGGGGATCACGATCGTGCTGATCACTCATGAAATGAACGTGATCAAATCTATCTGCGATCGTGTGGCAGTGATGTCAGGCGGGAAAGTGGTGGAAACAGGCGAAGTGTTTGATGTCTTTGCCCACCCGCAGCATGCTTTCACGCAGCAACTGGTATCGCATACGCTCAATCTGACGCTCCCGGAACGGCTGCGGGAACATCTGCCCGGTCAATTGCTGAAAATCTTGTTTATCGGCGACTCGGCAGAACAGCCGGTGTTGTCTGAAGTGGCGGTAAAGTTTGGTGTAGCGGTGAATATCCTGCACGGCAAAATTGAGTATATCGGTGAGCGTGCGCTGGGGATCTTAGTGGTGCAACTGACTGCACCGCAAAATCCTGGCGCGGTGGATGCTGCCGTGGAACATATTCGTCAACGTACTGCACAGGTGGAGGTGATTCGTGGATGATTTATTGCCGGATTTGACACTGGCGTTCAATGAAACTTTCCAGATGCTTAGCATCTCGACGGTGCTGGCGATTATTGGCGGTCTGCCGCTGGGCTTTCTCATTTTCGTTACTGACAGGCATTTATTCTGGCAGAACCGTTTTGTCTATCTGCTCAGCTCCGTGCTGGTGAATATCATCCGATCGGTGCCGTTTGTGATCCTGTTGGTGCTATTGCTGCCGCTAACGCAGTTTCTGCTCGGTAATACCATCGGACCGATTGCGGCTTCGGTACCGCTCTCTGTTGCGGCAATTGCGTTCTATGCCCGGCTGGTGGACAGCGCGCTGCGTGAGGTTGATAAAGGAATCATTGAAGCGGCAGAAGCCTTTGGCGCCAGCCCGATGCGTATTATCTGTACGGTTCTGTTACCGGAGGCCAGCGCGGGTCTGCTGCGTGGACTGACGATAACGCTGGTGAGTTTGATTGGATACTCCGCAATGGCCGGAATTGTTGGCGGCGGTGGCGTTGGCGACCTGGCTATTCGCTTCGGTTATTACCGTTACGAAACCCAGGTGATGATTGTCACCGTGGTGGCACTGATTATTCTGGTGCAGGTCGTACAGGTATTTGGCGACTGGCTGGCGAAACGTGCCGACAAGCGTGACAGGCATTAATACGCGCTAATAACAGGCCGGGCAAGCGTAGCTAAGCCCGGCATGCGAATTCTATTACTGCGCCTGAACCCAGTCGGCAACCTCCTGCCATGTGCCGCGAAAGACGACTTTCGCGGCTTTCTTTTCCAGCTGATAGCGATACATCGGATCGTAATATTCGTTGAGTAATGGCACCAGCCAGCCCATGTGACCATCGGTACTGCCATTAGTCTGCTGTTCCGTCAGAGCAACATCGAGCAATGCGGTGAGCTCTGCGAAGCGTTGTAACCCCAGACGACGGCGAATAGCGAACAGACCGTGGTGCAGATATTCGCTGTACTCTTGCCAGCCCTGGGTTTCCCCATAAGCTTGCGTAAAATCGTGGTGCATGCGCACAAAATACTCTTCACGCAGGCGTTCCAGACGCAGCTCAAAGGGATCTTCCACCACCGCAATGGATGCCTGAGCCATGCGTTCACGCAAGCATTCGGGCAAATGATTGGCACCAATCATGCGGCCTTCATCTTCCAGCACCCAGCGATGCAGGTCCTGACGGCTATCGGTTTTCAGCATCTCGACTGCCAGCAGATTTTCAAAACTGGCCTGGCTCAGTTGGGGTTCTACCGTGCGACCAAAAGAAGAGCCGCGATGGTGCGCCAGACCTTCGAGGTCCACGCCGTTCGGCTGCAGTTGCACCAACTGCGTTTTACCGCTCCCGGTACAGCCGCCAATTAAGATGATGGGTTTTTGTACCAGTTCTTCGGTCACTTGCATCGCCGCCTGCCGAAGCGCTTTATACCCGCCTGCTATCAATGGGTAATTGATGCCGGATTCGCGCAGCCATTGCTGCACAATATGTGAGCGCTGACCGCCGCGCGCACAGCATAAATATCCCTCAGGTTGTAGACGACAGGCATCTTGCCAGGCTTTCATCCGCTGTTGACGGATGTCACCACTGACAAGTTGATGCCCAAGCGCGAGTGCCGCTTCCGGTCCCTGACGCTTGTAACAGATGCCGACCGCGGTACGCTCCTCGTTATCCATTAAAGGCAGGTTAATTGCGCCAGGCATGGCACCTTGTTGAAATTCGACGGGCGCGCGTACATCGATTAAAGGCGTACCGGCGAGCAGAATCGCACGATAGTCCGTTCCATCGTTCATGTTGAATCCTGAAAATACAAAACAGCAATGGAGGGGATTTTACGCGCTGATAGAGGGAGTGGGGAAGGATAAGATCCTTTCCCCGACATTTTATGTGTTACTTCAGCTTACTTTGCGCCCAGATAATCCCACTGGCGTATTCCGGCGGCAGAAGGGGAATGAGTGCTTCCAGCGTTGCGCTCAGGCGAGCGGTATCGCTGTCCGTCAGGTTCAAGTGACCGACCTTACGGCCTTCGCGCACTTCTTTGTCGTACCAGTGCAGGTGCACCAGTGGCAACTTCAGCCAGTCGTAGTTCAGGTCAGTACCGATAAGATTCACCATGACCGAAGGATTGTTCACTACCGGCGTGGGTAATGGCAGGTCGGTAATGGCGCGCAGGTGCAGTTCAAACTGGCTGATGCTGGCGCCGTTTTGCGTCCAGTGCCCACTGTTGTGTACGCGCGGGGCCAGTTCGTTAATCAGCAAGCCTTCCGGGGTGATGAAACACTCCATCGCCATTACGCCGACATAGCCCAATTCCTGCATAATAGCGGACAACATCGCTTCAGCCTGTTCCTGCTGTTTCGCATTGGCTTGCGGAAATACCACGCTGGTACGCAGAATGCCGTCCTGATGCAGGTTATGGGTCAGCGGATAAAAGACTGTGCTGCCGTCATGAGCGCGAGCGCCCACCAGCGACACTTCACCTGAGAAGTTTATGCCTCGTTCGACAATGCATTCGCCGTAGCAGTCGTCTGGAAGTTGTTCAGTTTCATTGACGCGTAAACGCCACTGACCACGACCGTCGTAGCCGCCGACACGACGCTTCACGATTGCCAGCTCGCCCAGTTTGTCGAATATTGCAGACCACTCGCTATTATCCGCCAGCAGTTGCCACGGTGCGGTCGCCAAGCCGAGCTTGTCAAAAAGCTGCTTTTGCGTCAGACGGTCGGCAATAATCGGGAACACATCGCGGTTAACAAACGCCGGATGGCGGGCCAACTCGCGAGTGAGTGCGGTTTCCGGCCAGCGCTCAATTTCAGCGGTAATCACGCTTTGCTGAAAGGGGACGGCCGCAGGTTCGGCATCCAGGCCAACAGGCCAGACTGCAATGCCCAACGGCTCGCCTGCCTGACGCAACATGCGTCCTAGCTGACCGTTACCAAGTATGCAAACCTGCTTCATGCTGCACCTCGTGGGTCCGGGTTCTCCAGCACCTCATCGGTTTGCGCTTTACGCCAGTCGATCAGACGCTGGTGTAGCGTTTTATCGTGGGTTGCCAGAATTTGCGCCGCCAGCAGTGCCGCATTTGCCGCGCCCGCTTTGCCAATCGCCAGCGTGCCAACCGGAATGCCGCGCGGCATCTGCACGATGGAATAAAGGCTGTCTACGCCGCTCAGGGCAGCACTTTGTACCGGAACACCTAAAACAGGTACCAGCGTTTTCGCCGCAATCATGCCAGGCAGATGTGCTGCACCACCTGCACCGGCAATAATCACCTGATAGCCGTTCTCTTCTGCGCTCTCGGCGAAGCTGAACAGTTTATCGGGAGTGCGGTGAGCAGAGACAACTTCAACGTGGTGCGGGACATCCAGGATTTCGAAGATTTCGGCGGCGAACTGCATGGTAGTCCAGTCGCTTTTGGACCCCATCACGATGGCGACACGCGCCGGATTATTGCGGGAAGACATGCGTCTTAAAACTCCTGTGGTGCGAAACACACTGCTTTCGAGGCGAGAGAGAATAGCATGATATACAAGCAAGGAAAACGGTTGCGCAGCGAAATGTTAACGCCTGGATGTAATCCCCTTGAGGGGTTACTGGGAGATTTTTCATGGCCAAACAGGCCGTTACGCTGGGCTGTAGGGAACTGGCAGATTTTCGGTTATTGAAGCATTGGGTTTTGTTATTAGCCGCCGGTCAAAGTGCGTTTCTTCGTTATGTCGGCGAGTAGCGTGCATATATCGGTGGCTTAGTTACTTCTTTCCACTCTTTTTTGAGAAGCGCGTAGATAAAGGTGTCATCGTGGGGCGCGAAGCGGACATTCTCCAGCGGTATCGCTTACAAAGTAGCAGTGCTAAAGATACCGACCCTGTAAAAACAATTTTTTATGAATAGTGCAACCCGCGGACCGTTCTTTCAGTCGCTCACACGCCACCATGCCTTGATAACACAATTTCGTATTTGGCATCCATTCGCATTCACCGAATGTCGGTACGATAATTCTGCTATTCAAATTGAGCACAGGATCACATTTAATCGCCTTATTACGGTTCAGCATGTTGAACAAGGTATATTTTCCACTACACAATGCCGATATCATTTATTCCAATAGCAAGAGGGAGCCATTATGGTTCGCAAAGGGTGTAATTCATTAGTCCGTGCTGAAAAAATATTAACCCATATTGCGTGGGTAGGTGTGGCAAGTTATATGGAATTATTAAAAAAATTTCAGTATCCCAAAAGTAGTCTGCTTAATTTATTGAATGTGATGGTGGAATGTGGCTTCTTAATTAAAAATAAAAATGGCCATTATTCACTGGGGATTAAAAACTACGAACTGGGATGTCAGGCACTGCACCGCCAGAATATTTTTGAAGTGACGAAGCGGCCAATGCAGGAGCTGTCGTTGAAAAGCGGCTTGGTTTGTCATCTGGGCGCGATGGAGAGCTATTCTGCTATCTATCTTGACAAGATTGAAAGCCCGGATTCGGTGCCGACCAGCAAAAGCTGGATTGGCAAAAAACTTGAATTACATATTACCGCACTGGGTAAGGCGTTATTGGCCTGGAAAACGAGAGAAGAGTTGGATTATTTTTTAGATGCTCTTACGTTGACTCCACATACGCGCAATACATTTACTGATAAAAAATTATTTCTGGAAGAACTGCAAAAAACGCGGCTTCGGGGATGGGCCATAGATAACGAAGAATCGACCTATGGTGCAGTATGTTTAAGTATGCCTGTATTCAATATGTATAACCGGGTTAATTATGCGATCTCGCTATCAGGCGATCCGGTGGTTTACTCAGGAAATAAGATCGACGGTTATCTGGAACTGCTCCGAAAGTGTGCCGGGCAAATATCATATGGACTGGGATACATAAGCGAAAATGAATATTTACGAAAAGGAAATTGAAGTAATGAAAAAATTCAGCGGCATTATTCCACCGGTATCCAGTACGTTTCATCGTGACGGAACCATTGATAAAACGGCAATGCGCCAGGTTGCCGACTTCCTGATTAATAAAGGAGTCGACGGGCTGTTTTACCTTGGCACCGGTGGTGAATTTAGCCAGATGAATACCGCCCAGCGCATGGCGCTCACCGAAGAAGCCATATCCGTTGTTGGTGGGAGGGTTCCTGTATTGATTGGCGTCGGTTCGCCTTCCACTGATGAAGCGGTCAAATTGGCGCGGCATGCCGAATCCTGCGGTGCTGACGGTGTCGTCGCCATCAACCCTTACTACTGGAAGGTCGCGTCACGAAATCTTGACGACTATTACCAGCAGATCGCTCGTAGCGTCACTTTGCCGGTAATCCTGTACAACTTTCCGGATTTGACGGGCCAGGACTTAACCCCGGAGACAGTGAAACGTTTGGCCTTGCAAAATGAGAATATCGTTGGCATCAAAGACACCATCGACAGTGTCGGTCACTTGCGCACGATGATTAACGCAGTTAAGTCAGTGCGCCCGTCGTTTTCTGTATTTTGCGGCTATGACGACCATTTACTGAACACCTTGCTGTTAGGGGGGGACGGCGCGATTTCAGCTAGCGCTAACTTTGCACCGGAACTCTCCGTTGGTATCTACCGTGCCTGGCGCGAAGGTGATCTGGCAACCGCCGCCAACCTGAACAAAAAGCTACTGCAACTGCCATCTATTTACGCTCTGGAAACGCCGTTTGTCTCGCTAATCAAATACGGTATGCAATGCGTAGGGTTACCAGTAGAGACTTATTGCTTGCCGCCAATTCTTGAGGTGTCAGAAGAAGCCAAAGAAAAAGTCCATGCACTGTTGGTTGCGCAGGGTATTTTACCGGTCTGAGGAGAATCTCATGTCTGTACGCAATATTTTTGCTGACGAGAGTCACGATATCTACACCGTCAGAACGCACGCCAATGGCCCTGATGGTGAACTGCCGCTGACGGCGGAGATGTTAATCAACCGCCCGAGTGGGGATCTGTTTGGTATGACCATGAATGCCGGAATGGGCTGGTCTCCGGATGAGCTGGATCGGGATGGTATTTTACTGCTCAGTACGCTCGGTGGCTTACGCGGCGCAGACGGTAAGCCTGTTGCACTGGCGCTGCACCAGGGGCACTACGAGCTGGATATCCAGATGAAAGCGGCGGCTGAGGTTATTAAAGCGAACAGTGCCTTGCCCTATGCTGTGTATGTCTCCGATCCTTGTGATGGACGCACGCAGGGCACGACCGGGATGTTTGATTCGCTACCGTACCGTAACGATGCCTCAATGGTGATGCGCCGTCTTATCCGCTCTCTGCCCGATGTGAAAGCAGTCATTGGCGTGGCTAGCTGTGACAAGGGGCTTCCGGCTACCATGATGGCACTCGCCGCGCAGCATGATAAAGCGACGGTATTGGTGCCTGGTGGTGCGACGCTACCTGCAAGAGATGGGGAAGATAACGGTAAGGTGCAGACCATAGGCGCACGCTTTGCTAATGGTGAGTTATCACTACAGGACGCACGCCGTGCCGGCTGCAAGGCCTGTGCCTCATCCGGAGGTGGCTGTCAATTTCTGGGTACTGCCGGGACATCGCAGGTTGTGGCCGAAGGATTGGGGCTGGCGATTCCGCACTCGGCATTGGCCCCTTCTGGTGAGCCGGTGTGGCAGGAGATCGCCAGAGCTTCCGCAAGGGCGGCGTTGAACCTGTGCCAGCAAGGCATTACCACCCGGGAGATACTCACCGATAAAGCGATTGAGAATGCGATGACTGTCCATGCGGCGTTTGGCGGCTCGACAAACCTGCTGCTCCACATCCCGGCGATTGCCCATCAGGCAGGCTGCCATATCCCAACCGTTGACGACTGGATCCGCATCAATAAGCGGGTGCCCCGACTGGTGAGTGTGCTGCCCAATGGCCCTATTTACCACCCAACTGTTAATGCTTTCATGGCGGGCGGTGTGCCAGAAGTGATGCTGCATTTGCGCAATCTTGGATTGCTACATGAAGACGTTATGACTGTAACCGGCAGTACACTGAAGGAGAACCTGGACTGGTGGGAGCACTCAGAACGCCGACAGCGATTCAAACAACTACTGCGCGAACAAGAACAGATCGACGCTGACGAGGTGATCATGTCGCCGCAGCAAGCGAAGGCACGTGGCTTAACCTCAACAATTACCTTCCCAGTGGGTAATATTGCTCCGGAAGGGTCAGTGATCAAATCCACAGCCATCGATCCATCGGTGATTGATGATCAGGGAGTCTATTACCATAAAGGTGTGGCGAAGGTCTATCTGTCCGAGAAAAGTGCAATTTACGATATCAAGCACGACAAAATTAAAGCGGGCGATATTCTGGTCATTATCGGTGTTGGTCCTTCCGGTACCGGGATGGAGGAAACCTACCAGGTTACCAGCGCGCTGAAACACCTGTCATACGGTAAGCATGTTTCACTGATTACCGATGCGCGATTCTCGGGCGTTTCCACTGGCGCGTGTATAGGTCATGTGGGGCCAGAAGCGCTGGCCGGAGGACCAGTCGGTAAATTACGCACTGGAGATATTATCGAAATTAAAATTGATTGCCGCGAGCTTCAGGGCGAAGTCAATTTCCTCGGAACCCGTAGCGATGAAAAATTACCCTCAAGGGAGGAGGCAACAGCAATATTAAACGCCAGACTCAGTCATCAGGATTTACTTCCTGATCCTGAACTGCCCGATGATACCCGGCTTTGGGCAATGCTCCAGGCAGTTAGCGGCGGCACATGGATGGGTTGTATTTATGATGTGAATAAAATCGGTGCTGCGCTGCGAGATTATATTAATAAGAACTGATAGTAAAAAATAAAAAAATCCAGACACCCTAATAATTTGACTACGCGTTATAAATCATTTGTGTAGCCAGATTATTAGGGGTCGTTACCCTACAATGAGAGGACATTATGCCGCTAATTATCGTTGTGGCAGGGATTGCCTTACTCCTGCTTTTGACTATAAAAATTAAGCTTAATACGTTTGTATCTTTAATTATTGTCTCGATTGCTGTCGCCATCGCCAGTGGAATGGAACTGAATAAAGTCGTAACCTCGGTTGAGTCCGGTCTTGGCGGTACGCTGGGACATATTGGCCTGATATTCGGATTCGGCGTTATGCTCGGTCGATTACTGGCTGACGCGGGTGGTGCGCAGCGAATAGCTCTGACCATGCTGAATTATTTCGGGAAAAATAAACTTGACTGGGCGGTAGTCTGTTCAGCATTTATTGTCGGTATTGCACTTTTTTTTGAAGTCGGTTTAATCCTTCTGGTACCTATTTTATTCGCTATTGCCCGTGAAGCCAAAATATCGCCGATGTTTATGTGTGTGCCGATGCTCTCCGGTTTGCTGGTCGCGCACGGTTTTTTACCACCTCACCCCGGCCCGACGGTGATCGCCCGTGAATATGGTGCGGATGTAGGATTGGTATTGATATACGGTATTATTGTCGGCATTCCAACCTTTATTCTTTGCGGCCCGGTGCTGAATAAATTCTGCCAGCGCATTATTCCGGACGCCTTTAAAAAAGAGGGTAATATTGCCTCCCTGGGTGCAACCCGCCGATTCAGCGAAAGCGAAATGCCTGGCTTTGGGATCAGTTTTCTCACGGCAATGCTGCCAGTGATCCTGATGGCGGTAGTCACTATCATCCAGATGGCCCATGCCAAAAGCGCCGCGGACTCAGGCTTGTTCTACAACGTGATGCTGTTCTTAGGTAACTCGACGATCGCCATGCTGATTTCACTGCTGTTTGCGATCTATACCATGGGACTGGGCCGTGGGAAAACAATCCCTGACCTGATGGATTCCTGCGGGAAAGCGATTGCGGGTATTGCCGGTCTGCTGCTGATTATCGGTGGTGGTGGTGCATTCAAGCAGGTTCTCATCGACTCTGGCGTCGGTCAGTATATTTCCACCCTGGTGTCGGGCATGGATATCAACCCGATCCTGATGGCATGGGGCGTAGCCGCATTCTTACGTATTTGTCTGGGTTCTGCCACCGTCGCGGCGATCTCTACCGCCGGGCTGGTCATTCCGCTGCTGGCGGTACATCCTAATACCAACCTGGCCTTGATTACACTGGCTACCGGTGCGGGATCCTGTATTTGCTCCCACGTAAACGACGCCAGCTTCTGGATGATCAAAGACTTCTTCGGTCTGACCACCAAAGAGACGCTGTTGTCATGGACGCTGATGTCAACCCTATTATCCATATGCGGGTTGCTGTTTATTCTGGTTGCCAGCATTATTTTATAATAGTGTGTTCGCCAGTGAACCGCTTTGCCGGTTTACTGGCTCCCCTGTATCTCACAACAACAAGACAAAACTCAGACCTTCTGGTTGTCGCCTTATCTTATATGCCAACTCACAGATTTAACGGTCGGTGTCTTTGTCGTTTCGTTGGGAAAAGAGGGGGCCTGGATATTGATGCTGAAGCAGCCATACGCACTCTCTTAAACACGACAGGGCATTTTTATTATTGTGGAAGGACGCTTCTGCTTTGCATTATCACGTTGTGTAGTAAACGTTACAGCAAATGGTCGCGATAATTTAAAACGGGAAAGCGATCAGTTCGACATTGTCTGGGGTGACTTTGACCATTGAGCCTTCAGTGTGCCATGCCCCGAGAACCACGCGGAAAGCGGGTTGTTTATTGGCGGTCAGTTTATGAACTGCCGGGCGATGAGTATGACCATGAATCAGCCACTGAACCTGATGTTTTTCCATCTCGGCAACGACGGCCAGTGGATTCACATCCATGATCTCCAGTGATTTGCTGCTGTTAGCGGCTTTGCTGTTGGCGCGCATTTTCGCGGCAATACGCTGGCGAATAAATAAAGGCATGGCAAGAAACAGAGTTTGTAACCAGGGTTGGTGAACTTTGGCGCGAAAAGCCTGATAGCCCGTATCATCGGTGCACAGGGTGTCTCCGTGCATGATTAATACTTTTCGGCCATACAGATCGAGCACTTTTTCCTGCGGCAATAGGGTCATGCCGCTTTCACGGGCAAAACGTTTGCCGAGCAGAAAATCTCGGTTGCCGTGAATAAAAAAGCAGGGGATGCCTGAATCAGCCAGCGCTTTTATCGCGGCGGCGATTTGCTGATGCAGGGGATTGGGGTCGTCGTCGCCTATCCAGGCTTCGAAGAGATCGCCAAGAATGTACAGCGCATCAGCCTGGCGTGCTTCACCGGATAAAAAACGCAGAAAACCGGCGGTGATCGCCGGTTCTTCCGTGCAGAGGTGAAGATCTGCAATAAACAGTGTCGCCACGATTACTCGCTGACGGTCACGTTTTCGATGATAACGTCTTCTTTTGGTACGTCCTGGTGCATACCGCTGCGACCAGTGGAAACGCCTTTGATTTTATCAACCACGTCCATACCTTCGACAACTTCAGCAAACACACAGTAACCCCAACCCTGCATGCTTTCACCGGAGAAGTTCAGGAAGTCGTTGTCTGCAACGTTGATGAAGAACTGGGCAGTCGCGGAGTGTGGAGCCTGAGTACGGGCCATTGCCAGCGTACCACGAGTGTTTTTCAGACCGTTGTTGGCTTCGTTTTTGATCGCTTCTTTAGTGGCTTTTTGTTTCATGCCTGGCTCAAAACCGCCGCCCTGGATCATGAAACCGTTAATCACACGGTGGAAAATGGTGTTGTTGTAGAAACCTTCGCGGCAGTAGTCCAGGAAGTTTTTAACTGTTTCAGGCGCTTTATCATCAAAAGTTTTGATTACGATATCGCCGTGATTAGTGTGGAAAGTAACCATTTTTGCATCCTGTTCCGATAGAGTAGTGCTTCGACCCTGGTCAGGGTCACATATAGGGGCTTGTTATAGCATAACCGCAAGGTTCGATCACCTTGCAAAGTGTGCTGCTTCGAGGCCAATTTATAGGTATTATAGGGCTTTGTTATCCACACACGTCTACACGGAATCTTCGATGTTAAAAATCTTTAATACACTGACGCGCCAAAAAGAGGAATTCAAACCTATTCATGCCGGGGAAGTCGGCATGTACGTGTGTGGTATTACCGTTTACGATCTCTGTCATATTGGTCACGGGCGTACCTTTGTTTCTTTCGACGTCGTGGCGCGCTATCTGCGCTTTCTCGGCTACAAGCTGAAGTACGTGCGTAACATTACTGATATCGATGATAAAATCATTAAGCGCGCTAATGAAAATGGCGAAAGCTTTGTGGCGCTGGTCGATAGAATGATCGCGGAAATGCATAAGGATTTCGACGCGCTGAATATTCTGCGTCCGGATCTCGAACCGCGAGCGACACATCATATCGCTGAAATTATTGAAATCACCGAGCAACTGATTGCTAAAGGTCACGCCTACGTGGCGGATAATGGTGACGTGATGTTCGACGTACCCACCGATCCGCATTACGGCCAGTTGTCGCGCCAGGATCTGGATCAACTGCAGGCGGGTGCTCGCGTTGATGTGGTCGATGTGAAGCGTAACCCAATGGACTTCGTTCTGTGGAAGATGTCCAAAGAGGGTGAGCCGAGCTGGCCGTCGCCGTGGGGCGCGGGGCGCCCTGGCTGGCACATTGAGTGCTCGGCAATGAACTGCAAACAGCTGGGTAACCATTTCGATATTCACGGCGGTGGTTCAGATCTGATGTTCCCACACCATGAAAATGAAATCGCTCAGTCCACCTGCGCGCATGACGGTGAATACGTCAACTACTGGATGCACTCTGGCATGGTGATGGTTGACCGCGAGAAAATGTCCAAATCGCTGGGCAACTTCTTTACCGTACGTGATGTTCTGAAATACTACGATGCCGAAACCATTCGCTACTTCCTGATGTCCGGTCACTATCGTAGCCAGTTGAACTACAGCGAAGAGAACCTGAAACAGGCTCGCTCAGCGCTGGAGCGTCTGTACACTGCGCTGCGTGGTACTGATAAATCCGTTGCGCCAGCCGGTGGTGAAGCCTTTGAAGCGCGTTTCATTGAAGCCATGAACGATGACTTCAATACTCCGGAAGCCTACTCTGTGCTGTTTGATATGGCGCGTGAGGTTAACCGTCTGAAAGGCGAAGATATGGCTGCAGCTAACGCGATGGCTTCACATCTGCGTAAACTGTCCGGTGTTCTGGGACTGCTGGAGCAGGAGCCGGAAGTGTTCCTGCAAAGTGGCGCACAGGCGGATGACGGTGAAGTTGCTGAAATCGAAGCGTTGATCCAACAGCGTTTAGATGCCCGTAAAGCGAAAGACTGGGCAGCAGCTGATGCTGCGCGTGACCGTCTGAACGAGATGGGTATTGTGCTGGAAGATGGTCCGCAGGGAACCACCTGGCGTCGTAAATAATCGTATTGCCGGATGGCGATGACGCTTATCCGGCCTGGAAAATATGAGCCGCTCTCAGGCCGGGTAAGGTGTTAGTCACCACCCGGCTTTTTAACGTCTGCGCCACCACAATAAACTCATCACTATCAATCCCGGCAGCCATACCCATATTAGTTCCGAGATAATGACCTGATATCCGTACGGCGTGGCATAGCGTGACAACGCAAACGGCGCGACCTTAATCACCTGCCACGGCGCAAAGAAGCGTTCATCTGACCATGGCCAAAGCCAGCCTACACCTTTGCCACCGGTAGTGACTGAATCCAACAGGCTATGCGACAGCAGTGAAACTGTCAGGAATAGCCAGCAGCGAATCAAGCCGGTTTTAAACCATCGTCGGCCAATCATCACGCAGAGCAGCGGTACGACAAAGGCAAACAACAACGAGTGGGTAAATCCGCGATGGCCAAACACGTTTCCATAGGCGACGCCGAACTTAAATGACAGGACGTCCGCATCCGGTAGCATCGCCAGTACGATCCCGGTGAACAGTAAACGTGGTGGAATAACGTTGAGTCCCAGGCCTAAACCTAAACAAATCGGAACGGCAGCGTGGGTAATAATGGTTGGCATGAGGTTCACTTCGAATGAGAAAACAACATGTTAGAAGTTTACTGTGAAGAGATGATGAAGTCAGTTACCTGACAATGGAGTAAACTGGCCGGATAAGGTGTAAACCGCATCCGGCACTCGGGATCACGCGACGACGTTAATGCTGTGACCTTCAAAACTGACGGTCTGTCCGGCAACGATTTTGCAGCGTTTGCGCGTTTCCACTGCACCATCGACCTTCACTAACCCTTCGCTAATGGCAATTTTTGCCTGGGCACCGCTTTCGCTCCAGCCTTCCAGCTTCAGCAAATCGCAGAGTTCAACGTGTGGGTGCTTACCCAGTGAAAATGTGGCCATCTTAAACTTCCTTTACATCGTGATATTCAACGCACGCTTGCAGCGTGTTTTCGATAAGTGTTGCGACAGTCATTGGGCCTACGCCGCCGGGTACTGGTGTGATGTACGATGCCCGCGCAGCCGCATCGTCGAACACCACATCGCCAACAACCTTGCCATTCTCCAGACGGTTGATGCCGACATCAATCACAATTGCACCTTCTTTGATCCACTCACCGGGAATAAAGCCAGGTTTGCCGACGGCTACAATCAGCAGGTCAGCATGTTCAACGTGACGACGCAGATCTTTGGTGAACCGATGGGTGACCGTGGTAGTACAACCCGCCAACAGCAGTTCCATGCTCATCGGGCGACCAACAATATTCGATGCCCCAATAACCACGGCATTCAGGCCATAGGTGTCGATGTTGTAACGCTCAAGCAAGGTCACTATTCCGCGCGGGGTACACGGGCGCAGGCGCGGCGCGCGCTGGCACAGGCGTCCGACGTTATATGGGTGGAACCCGTCGACGTCTTTATCCGGTGCAATGCGTTCCAGCACTTTAACGTTGTCGATACCCGCCGGTAACGGCAGCTGTACCAGGATACCATCGATGGTGGTATCCGCATTGAGCGTATCGATCAGCTCAAGAAGCTCCGCCTCGCTGGTGGTTTCAGGTAGGTCATAGGAGCGGGAGACAAACCCCACTTCGTCGCAGGCTTTGCGTTTACTTGCTACATAAATTTGCGAAGCCGGGTTGCTACCTACCAGCACAACAGCTAATCCTGGGGCGCGTAATCCAGCCGCTAAGCGTGCCTGAACTTTTTGAGCAACCTCAGAGCGCACCTGCTGCGCAATCGTTTTACCGTCAATAATCTTTGCTGCCATCAGAGAGAGGATTCCGTCTGTTACGTTAAACCGAAGGGGATGTGACTATTTTGTCAGAAGCGGGGCGTGCTGTCAGTTTTCGTTTGCGATTTTACGTGCGATTGCGGGAGTACTGTCAGAGAGCAGGGTGGCGCAAGACACAGGATCCAGCGGAATAAATAGTGCGCGTGCTAATTAAAATTAACGTTAATTAAACAATTCATCACCCTGATGTTTTCATGGTTAATGCTTAAGAAACCAGACTGTTACGTCCCATTATGAGTATATTCAACGTATTTTTACACAGATTTTTCCTGGATCCCATTAAGAATTAGCCAGGTGCATTTAAAGGATTTGCAGGTATTTTTCATTAATTGAAATGTTTAATTTATCCCTGTGACGAATTGTCATATTCGTGAAGATAAATTAGTGAACTTACGGCTCGGGATAGTGGGAGTAAAAGGTTAGCTAATTCTTTTACGATATATATCTTTACAGGATGCAGAGATAATTTGCCTGACATTTAATGTCGATAATGATTCAAACGGATCCCGCAGGATGCTGGAGCCGGATGTGTGTAATTCAAGGGAACTCCATGAAACGTAAATTAATAACCTCTTCTGTTATTGCCAGCCTGATGTTAGTTGCCGGGTCAGCGGTAGCGGCAGATCCGGTAAGTGTTAGCGGTGGTACCGTTCACTTTGAAGGTGAACTGGTCAATGCAGCCTGTGCGGTAAGTACTCAGTCAGCCGATCAGATTGTTACTTTAGGACAGTATCGTACCGCCAGCTTTGCTGCTGTTGGTGATACCACAGCACAAATTCCGTTCTCCATCGTGCTGAACGACTGCGACCCAACAGTTGCAGCTACTGCTGCCGTTGCATTCTCTGGTCAGTCGGACCTCACCAACAACAGTCTGTTGGCTGTGTCTTCCTCGGATAACAGCACCACGGCGACTGGCGTAGGTATCGAAATTCTTGACAGTAAGTCCACTGCACTGAAGCCTGATGGTGCGACCTTCTCTACTGCCCAGGCGTTGGTTGAAGGTACTAACACCCTGCGTTTCTCTGCGCGTTATAAAGCGACTGTAGCAAGCACAACGCCAGGTCAGGCAAATGCTGATGCCACCTTCATCATGAAGTACGAATAAGCCGTTCTGATTTGCACAAGGAAGATGATCGCCTCACTGGATGAGGCAATATCCGGGGATGAAGAGGGATGTGGCAGATGATAAGGAAAGGCATGGCGCTGGCTGGATTGCTCTGCGTACTGCCTGCGTTTGCACAGACGGTAATACTGGAAAGCGGTAGCCTTCACCTGCGTGGGCAGCTTGTCAACGGGGCTTGTACGGTCGCCACCGACAGCCAGAGTTTGCGGGTGCAGATGGGGCAATATCGCACGAATGCATTTGCCGAACCGGGAAGCTTTGCCTCTACCAGCGTACCATTTTCGCTGCGGTTAACGTCGTGCAGTTCCGATGTTTATGACCATGTTGGGATTGCCTTTGCCGGAGTGACTCCTGCAGAAGATCCGCAGGTTTTCCTGGCCAGCGGCGATGCTTCTGCGGCTTCGGGGATCGGTCTGGCATTATTTGATGAAGGGCAAAGGCAAATTATCCCGAATGCGCTACCGCTTCATTACGCTCCGATTTTAACGCAAGAGATGACTTTTCATTTCACCGCTCGCTATCGGGCTGTCTCGGAACATATTACGCCGGGAACGCTTCGTTCAGATGTGTGGTTTACGTTGGTGTATCCCTGATTTAACTCCCAACGATAATCGCACTAAAGGTATTTGTAGCTATGTTTAATTATCTAAAATCAGGCGTTATCATTTTACTGGCCTTATTTTCAGTTGCCGGTGCACAAGCTGCCGGGGGAATTGCATTAGGCGCAACTCGTGTTATTTATCCTGCCGAAGCCAAACAAACTTCTCTTGCTATTAGTAATAGCGATACAAAAGAGCGTTACCTGGTTAATTCATGGATTGAAAACAGCGCTGGCGTTAAAGACAAATCATTTGTTGTCACGCCACCGTTGTTTGTCAGCGAACCTAAAAGTGAAAATACGCTGCGTATCATCTATGTCGGTCAACCGCTGCCTAAAGATCGCGAGTCGCTGTTCTGGATGAATGTGAAGGCGATTCCGTCGGTAAATAAAAACAGCCTTGAGGGTAAAAACGTTCTGCAACTGGCGATCCTGTCGCGTATCAAACTCTTTGTCCGACCGAATAATCTTCCGCATATATCGGAAGATGCACCCGGCATGCTGCAGTTTTCTCGTTCCGGCAACCACCTGAAAATCACGAATCCGTCGGCGTATTACGTCACGCTGGTCAACCTTAACGTAGGAAAAACGAAGGTTGATAACGTCATGGTGGCACCTAAGAACGATACGCAGATCCTTTTGCCCGCTGGCGCTCAGGGAAATGTGACGTTCCAGACGGTCAATGATTACGGCGCAGTGACCACTGCCAAAACGGTTAGCGTGCGTTGAGAAAGCGATGAACAAGACAACGTATTTACCTGGCCTGTTACCGGGGTTTACGCCACCGCTGGCGGGTGTGGCGTTGTCCACGCTGGCAGCGCTCTTTCCGATGTTGAGCTACGGAGAAAGCTATTTTAATCCTGCATTTTTATCTGCAGATACGGCATCCGTAGCGGATTTGTCACGTTTTGAAAAAGGCAATCATCAGCCAGAAGGCGTCTATCGCGTAGATATCTGGCGCAATGATGAATTTATCGCCACTCAGGATATTCATTTTGCACCGAGTACGGAAAAGACGGGTGATAAATCCGGGGGGCTGATGCCGTGCTTTGGTCTCGACTGGATTAAGCGGCTGGGCGTCAATATTGCCGCGTTTCCAGAACTCAATCAGGACCCAAACAACACATGCATTAATTTGCCTGCGGCGATCCCTGGCAGCGAAATCACCTTTGATTTTTCTACTCTGCGCTTAAATGTCAGTCTGCCGCAGGCCTCGATGTTGAACAGTGCACGCGGTTACATTCCACCAGATGAGTGGGATGAGGGGATCCCCGCCGCGCTTGTTAACTACAGTTTCACCGGTAGCCGCGGGAGTGACTCTGACAGCTATTTTTTAAGTATGTTGAGTGGCCTGAATTATGGTCCCTGGCGGCTTAGAAACAATGGTGCGTGGAGCTATTCCAAAGGTGACGGATACCACTCGCAAAGCTGGAAAAATATAGGCACATGGCTTCAGCGCTCCATTATTCCGCTAAAGGGCGAACTGGTGATGGGCGACAGCAACACCGGCAATGACGTTTTTGACAGCGTCGGGTTCCGTGGTGCGCGCCTTTACTCGTCAGACAGTATGTATCCTGACAGTTTGCAGGGATATGCTCCAACCGTGCGCGGGATTGCGCGTACCGCAGCGAAGCTAACCATTCGTCAGAATGGCTACGTTATTTATCAAAGTTATGTGTCACCCGGAGCTTTCTCTATTACCGATCTGAACCCAACGTCTTCCAGCGGTGACCTTGAGGTGACGGTGGATGAAAGAGATGGTAGTCAGCAACGCTATACGGTGCCGTACTCCACGGTTCCGCTGTTACAGCGTGAAGGGCGCATTAAGTATGATCTGGTCGCCGGGGATTTTCGGAGTGGAAATAGCCAGCAGGATTCACCGTTCTTCTTCCAGGGGACGTTAATCGCCGGGCTGCCTGAAGGCTATACCGCCTATGGTGGTACGCAACTGGCGTCACGCTACAGTTCGGTAGTGTTGGGAACGGGGAGAAATCTGGGAGACTGGGGCGCGGTCTCCGTCGATTTAACCCATGCGCGTAGCCAACTGGCGGATGACAGCACGCATCAGGGACAATCTCTGCGTTTTCTGTACGCGAAGTCATTGAACAATTTTGGTACCAACTTCCAGTTGCTGGGATATCGCTATTCGACGCGTGGGTTCTATACCCTCGACGATGTGGCTTATCGCAGTATGGAAGGCTATGAGTACGAATACGACAGCGAGGGTAATCGCCACGAAGTTCCGGAAGTGAAGAGCTATCACAATTTGAGCTACAGCAAAAAGGGCCGGTTCCAGATCAATATCTCGCAGAATCTGGGGGATTACGGGTCGCTGTATGTTTCGGGTAGCCAGCAAACATACTGGAATACCTCAGATACCAACACCTGGTATCAACTGGGATATGCCAGCGGTTGGCAGGGAATTAGCTATTCGCTCTCCTGGTCGTGGAACGAATCGGTAGGGATCTCCGATACTGATCGCATTCTGGCGTTCAATATGTCGGTGCCGTTCAGCTTGCTGACCGGACGACGCTACTCGCGTGATAACGCGCTCGATCGTACCTACGCCACCTTTAATGCGAACCGCAACAGCAACGGACAAAATAGCTGGCAGAGCGGTATCGGCGGTACGTTGCTGGATGGGCGTAATCTGAGCTATAGCGTGAATCAGGGACACAGCAGCACCAATGGTTATAGCGGAAGCGCCAGCGCGAACTGGCAGGCGGCTTATGGCACCTTGGGCGTGGGATATAACTACGATCGCGATCAGCATGACTATAACTGGCAACTTTCCGGCGGCGTTGTAGGACATGCGGACGGCATTACCCTTAGCCAGCCGCTGGGTGATACCAATGTCCTGATTAAAGCACCGGGCGCTCAGGGCGTACGGATAGAGAACCAGACAGGTGTTCAAACCGACTGGCGCGGCTATGCGGTTATGCCGTATGCCACCGTCTACCGCTACAACCGTGTTGCGCTCGATACCAATTCAATGAACAACAATACCGATGTAGAAAATAACGTTAGCAGCGTGGTGCCGACGCAGGGGGCGCTGGTTCGTGCGGCGTTTGATACACGTATCGGCGTGCGGGCACTTATGACGGCGAAGCTTGCCGGAAAACCTGTGCCATTCGGCTCGGTGGTACGTGAAACCATAAGCGGTGTTACCAGCATGGTGGGCGAAGATGGGCAAATCTACCTGAGCGGGCTGCCGCTGAAAGGGGAATTGTTGATCCAATGGGGGGAAGGAGCAAATGCGCGTTGCACAGCGCGATATACCTTGCCTGAAGAGAGTCTGAAACAGGCGGTAACGCTCACTAATGTGACATGCGAACGCGCGTCGGGACGACAGGATTAAAACAATGAGACGACAAACGGGTTTGTTACTGGGGGGCGCTTTACTGCTATTGGCTAATTCGGCATCGGCAACGGTTTGCCAGAATTCTACTGGCACGCCAACGGATGTTTTTTACGATCTGTCGAATGTCTTCAATAGCAGTAATAATCGACCAGGACAGGTGGTGACGTTACCGGAAAAATCCGGCTGGGTTGGCGTCAATGCAACCTGTCCGGCAGGAACGCATGTTGATTATACCTATCGAAGCTATGTGACTGAACTTCCTGTCCAAAGCACGGAAGGTGGCTTCCAGTATCTGAAACTCAATGATTACCTGCTGGGGGCAATGAGTATTACCGACAGCTACGCAGGATTATTTTATCCGCCGCGTAATTACATCCGTATGGGGACTCACCCTAACGTGCCAAATCAGAAGCCGTTTGGTGTGATGGATTCAAAACTGGTATTCAAATTAAAAGTGATTCGTTCATTCATTAACATGGTGCCGATCCCGCGGCAAACTATGTTCAGCGTCTATGTCACGACCAGTACCGGTGACGCCCTGAGTATGCCGGTTTACACCATCAGCTATAGCGGGAAGGTAGAAGTACCGCAAAACTGCGAAGTGAATGCCGGGCAGGTTGTAGAGTTTGACTTTGGCGATATTGGCGCCTCGCTATTTAGCAAGGCAGGGGTGGGTAATCGACCGGAAGGTATAAATCCGCAGACTAAAACGGTTGCTATTAAATGCACCAACGTGGCAGCACAAGCCTATTTGTCCATGCGCGTAGAAGCTGAGAAAGCCTCCGGCCAGATGATGGTATCGGATAACCCGGATTTAGGCTTCATCGTTGCTGACAGCAGTGGCGTACCACTGACGCCCAATAATCTGTCCAGTACTATTCCGTTTCGTCTTGATGATAACGCCGCTGCGAGCGTTGGGATTCGGGCGTGGCCGGTCAGCGTGACGGGCAATAAACCGACAGAAGGGCCATTCACTGCCCGTGGATATCTGCGAGTGGACTATGACTAAGACGCGAGAAAGAGTGATTCGTACACTTATCGTGATGGTGTCTGTTCTGTCATTTAGCTCCCAGTGTTGGGCGGACACTTCATTGGGTGAGATCAATATTGAGCTGCGTGGCAATGTGGTGGATTTTACCTGCGTTGCGATTGCCAGTGACAGTAACAAAACCGTTGAATTGGGCAAATGGCCAACAAAACAGTTGAAAACCACTGGTGATACCACTCAACCGGTCTCTTTCACGCTAAAACTTGAAGGTTGTCCGCCTGGGTCTGCGTCAATAACCTTTTCTGGTACCCCTGCGTCGGGCACAAGCTTGCTGGCGCTGGATGATGCGGTAATGGGGCAAAAGGTAGCCATCGAGCTGCGCGACAGCGACCGCACGCGATTGCCTCTGGAACAGGCCAGTCAGGCTGTGAGCATTGACGAAAATGGCAATGCCACGTTGACCTTTTTCGCAAACTATATTGCTTTAGCGGAAGGGGTACAGCCAGGGCTCGCCAGGGCAGATGCTACGTTTATGATTAACTATAATTAAATTAACCTGTTACCTTCCGCCTGCCTGCAACTCGAATTATTTACGGCACATACTGATAATACACTCCCGAACGACATCTCGTCGGGAGTGTTATTACATTAGTTCGTGCATTTTCGCATAATCGATAAGCTCAACAATGGTATGCAAGCCAAGCTTGGAGTAGATATTGGCTTTGTGAGCACTAATGGTTTTATTGCTGAGTAAAAGTTGTTCAGCAATCTCTTTATTGGATAAGCCGTTTGCGAGGTACCGCAAAACCGTCACCTCACGATTGGAAAGTGGCATGTCATTCAGAACTCCTTTTCGTATATTAATGTTATTAATAAAGTTAAGGGTGTCAGAGGGGAGAGGGGAAAAATGAATATCCTGATAAAATCATTTTTACCGCATTATAGATATCATTCAGATCCTTTCTTTTACTGACAAAACCATTTGCTCCGGCGCGGATAGCGCGTCCTGCATAAAAAGATTCGGACTTTGAGGACAGAAAAAGGACCCGGGTTTGCTCTTGCAGAGATTTTATTCTTTTGAGTAACGTGAACCCATCAGAACCTGGTAGTTCAATATCCAGAATTACCAGATCAACAGGATACGTACGCAAGTGGTCTATTGCCACGCGGCTGTCATCTGTTTTCAAGACAACCTCGATATTACTATTTTTTTCGAGCAGTACTTCTATAGACATTCTGACAATAGGGTGTTCGTCCATAATTATAACGGATGCTGGTTTCATTTTAGTATGCCTCAAACTGTTCGTGTATCTTGCGATTTTGATAAAACATCAGGCGTTATTAGTATTGTCAAATAGCCATCAATTGTTCTTGGAGGAGAACCGAATAAATATTGTTTCATCCTTGTTTATTCGGTTGCTCTTTATCAGAACAATGAGTTTGTGGAATATCCATTTCACACCAGGAAAAATTTGCAAATAATCAGAAGACAGTAGTGATTATACCTGCTCTGCTCTTTCGGAAAAGACTTACGACACATAACTTATTAATGCCTGTTAGGATATTCTGAAAGATTCGGGTATGTTAATGGCTATTGGTATTATTTTCCTGCTATTTGAATTATGGCAGATTGAAAAATTTTTTTAAATACTAAAAACAACACAACCCACTAATTGTTTAGGGTTTGTTAAGAAGAATATGAAGCTCATTTATGACGAGTTAAGCACAGAATCCGTAAGGCTTAGCTGATTATGCACGGTAAACATAATACCAGGAATAGTTGTAAATATTAAGAAATTGTGAAATTAACGCATTGTTTCTTAGTTTGTAATAAGTAATTTCTTAAAAAATCTTATATCACAGCAAGTTAAGATGTTAAATAAAATGAGGGGAGGTAACATCCAACCGATGTATCAGATGCAAAAAACGTTGGCGATGAGGCAATCCCAGATGCGTAATCAGTTGATTCAGTCGATAGATAATGCGGTGATACGGTTGCTTCTGCAAATGAGCAATTTCCTTTAAGGAGGTACCTTGTAATAGTAATGAAACCATCTCCCAGTCAGCCTGACTTATGCGTTCTGCTCGAATAAAAGTTGGAGATAATAAAGCGTGACGCAGGTCTGGGAGATGCTGGCGACGTGACAGGATATAAAACGGCCCAGCCATTGCAATAAAATTCCTCAAGCTCTGGTTTTCACTGGCAAGTAATAAAAAAATTTGTATGTCATTTCGCTGTCTGGCGAGTTGGCGTAGGCATTCGAGGGTATCGAAATAAGAACTTACAATGCCGTCCATATCAACGACCAACTGACGAAAGCCTGGGTCCAGCAGGCAGTTTTGGGCTGAGTCAATAGTCTGAAAGACAGCTGTGCGTGTACCAGAAAATAAATAACGATTCAGCGTATAGGCGAGATAGTAATCGGCTGTGATAATCGCCTGAGATATAGTATCGCCCGGTAATGTGTAATTGAGTTTTTGTGCAAGATATTCAATCCTGTCAAAAACCTGTGGCGTACAGTGATGATATTGATGGGTACAGTCAGTCTTTCGTAAACGGCGATGTCGTTCCCTGCGCATCCTTTCCTGTTTCCTTTCCGTTTTTATTATGCTTTGTCTGGATAGATTGCTGGCCATAAATATCCCTGACCCAGATTTGCGCCAGCTTGAAGGGCAATTTTCTTGTGCTTCTCGGTTTCAATACCTTCAATGATCACCAGATCCGCAATTTTTTTCCCCATCTGAATGAGTTGATGGAGTTTGCCAGGAATTTTACTCACCGCCCAAAAGGTATTTTTATCCAGTTTAATACCTGACAGGTGCCATTTAGCTGCGATGAATGCTGCCATCAGGTCTTCATTAACGTCATCCAACCAGATGGGGATACCGCAGGTCTCAACGCGTTGAATTGCGTCTAACACAGTTGTGCGTTGGTATGCGCTGAGAGAGAGAAAAGTTTCCGGATCCTGTATTTCAATGATGAGTCCTGGAGGATAAGACGTAATTTGGGCATGAAAAAATGGCCAATCCGCCAAGGCCTTCATGGGTAAATTCAACGAGTAATGTTGATCCTGTCGAAAGTGTCTGACGTTGGTAACTTGTTGGAAGAACAGGTTCTGTCTGCGCTGCAAGGACAGTTGAGTGAAATATTCTTCGCTGTTTATGTGGGCGGGAAGATGCGTGAGAACTTCAAAACCGTAGCGGCATGCGGTAGACAAATCTACAATTGGCTCACATTTGAGCGCGAATTGCAGAGGGGTTGCATCGCTGTTTTTTGAGGAAACTACAGTACGCTCAGATTTATCATTCCATAATAACAGGCTCGGTGTCACGATATCCCCCCGGGAGCTGAGTAAATATTACCGAGTGTGTCCTTTTGTTTCCCCGGAAATAATATACATAGGGCATTGTGGCAGCATAGAAATCGGTACAGTAGGCGCCGATACTTAATTACTGATGAGACATTTCGCAATAAAAAAACAATCAATGAGAAACTCTCTAGTTTTGCAGAAAACTCAGATTAGCCCTGATGTATCTCAAGAATTGCTGATCGTTTTTGACATGTAGCTTTTTCATAATGCTTCGACGAGTCGCTTTAGCCTGGACGTCGCTGATTGAGAGCAGGTGCGCTGTTTCAGCCAGTGTGTAACCGCTGGCCAGGAACATTAAGAACTGGCGTTCTGCAATGGAAAAATTGCGGGTGGTACAGTAGTGACAGACGGTGGCTGGTACGCTGTGTCGGAGCGCGCGTTTTTGTAAAATGAGCACCATTTTTCTGGTTATCTCTTCGACATCATCTTCCCGGTAAATCAGTGGCAGCATGTACAGGCAGGGCCGAAACATCAGTTTATCTTTATCGTGTTCATTACAAATGACGACACGATGCTGGCGTCGGGTGTGGACAGGAACCTGGTAACATCCTGCGCTTGCCCAATCTTCGTCCAGCGATATAAATGCGATATCCGCGCGATCGATATCTTCGACTGGTAAGAAGCAAATTTCCTGATGCCACTGAGCTGCCAGGCGGGTAATAATGATTTTCAGTCCATGTTCGAAGTGACTATTTTCTTCTTTGATGGCGATACTTAACATTAAAGAGGTCCTAAACCGCAGGGGAGGGGATAGGAGAATGTTAAGCAAAATCATTAATTTTCTAAATACATTTAACCTTAAACGAGGCTTTACGGTGCCTGAGTTCTTACCAGGTGATTTCCTGGATACCTGTGTATGTCCGGAAAAAATCAACATTCGTACACTTCGTCAGCAACCAGAACAAAAGGCATTGACTCAGCAGGCACTGACCGTATAATTCACGCGTTTCATCCGCATGAAGTCATCACTTCACAATGCGCCCTTAGCTCAGTTGGATAGAGCAACGGCCTTCTAAGCCGTAGGTCGTAGGTTCGAATCCTACAGGGCGTACCATTATATTTCAGTAACTTACCCATTTTTAGCAAGTTCCTTATTTTCCAGATGGGACATATTTGGGACATCGTCACTGAAAATTGAGTCAATTTGCTTCGCGTGTTCCGTTAAATGGTTCGGCGCAAGGTGAGCGTAACGACGTACCATTTCGATACTCTCCCATCCTCCCATTTCCTGCAAAACAGAAAGCGGTACTCCGGACTGAATTAACCAGCTGGCCCACGTGTGTCTCAGGTCGTGGAAACGGAAATCCTCAATACCAGCCCGGCGGCAAGCTGCATTCCATGCCCGCTGATCATCGACGCGCATCTTCCTAACGGTAGGCGTCTTTGAACCATCAGGACGGATACCTTCTTTCGTATGCACGAACACCCATTTATGATGCTTACCAATCTGGTAACGCAAAACCTTGCAGGATGTATCATTCAGCGCTACGCCAATAGCGCGGTTTGACTTGCTGTCTTCAGGGTTTACCCAGGCAACACGACGCTGCATGTCGATCTGCTGCCACTCCATATTGATGATGTTCGAACGACGTAGGCCGGTTGCCAGCGCAAACTTAACAACCGACTTCAGTGGCTCCGGACATTCATCAATCAGCCTTTTCGCCTCATCTGCTTCAAGCCACCGAACGCGCTTATTGCGCACCGATGGAACCTTGATCACCGGCGCTTTCTCCAGCCACTTCCAGTCACGTTCTGCCGCCCGCAGAATTGCCTTCATTAATGCCAGATGCTTGGCCTTCGTGGAGGTGGTGACCGGTTTAGCTGAATATACGGGTGCTGGTTCTCCATTCTTTTGCGCCGCCGCTGCTTTGATTTTCCATATCTCAAGCTGCTTGCGGTTGCTCATCTTGTTCACTGCTGAGTAAATCTTTTGCTCGGTCACATCCTTTAACCGGATCCCCTCAAAATGCGCCAGCCAGAAAGCCATTCTACTGCGGTCATCCTTCAGTGATTTCTTCTCTGCCTTTTCCTCAAGCCATCGCATACAGGCATCATCAAACGTTACATCAGGGAAATCACCAAGCCTATCTACTCGCCACAATTCAGCTTTGCGCTTGTCATGTAGCTCAGTAGCGAGCCGCTTGTCGGAAGTCCCAAGACTTTCCTTAATTCGCTTCCCGCCCGGTGTCGAGTAGGACGCGTACCATATTTCACCTCTGCGGAAGAGTGACATTGTTTTTCCTCTGTTATGCCATCACCCGCGCTCACGGCGACAGTATGCAGCGGAGAGTTAAGCGCCGCAATGCAGGCCTGTAGTGTTGTGAGGTAAGGGGATTTGGGTTTTGCGGGGTCTTTGCGGGTTGCTTGCAATCGGCCTGAGCGGATCCAGTTTGTGGCTGTTGGTCTGGATATCTGAAGAAATGCGCAGGCCTCATCGAGTGTGAGGCTGTGTGATTCCATGGTTACTCCAGTTTCAATCCGGGTATTTTACCTGCACAGATTTGGTCATAGATAAAGAGAGCGTCGCTGTGTCTTGGGTCATCACCGTAGTCAACCTTTACCGATGCTATAAGTACCTTCTTTATTGCCAATACTGTTTCATTTCTCTTTTTCATCTCTCTTTCTTTTTTTATTTCAGAAAGAATACCCACGCATTCAAGGCACGCATGGATTTTGTTTTTACACTCAATCATCGATGCTTTACCGAAATTACCACCACACAGAGAGCACAGGTCCTGTGGGTCAGGTTGGTACGTCTGAAATCCAATGATGGATGTTGGTGCTGACATGTTAGGCATGGTTTACTCCAGGCAAAAAGAACCCGGCACAATGGCCGGGAAAATGGGGGATAACGTGGCAGTGCATTCGCACCCAATAGCCAGCTCATAACTGGCTATCAGTTGCGTTCAGTATGTTAGCAATTCGACTTTCCTCATGATTTCTTCAGCAATAGGTTCCTCAACACGGTCGTCAAACTCAGAGGCCTCTAAAATTTCCGCGATAGATTCTCTCTCGTCCTCAGTAAAGAAGTCATCGCGATAGTCGCTCCATGCCGGCGCTAACTGGCGGTTCTTTTCCATCTTCAAACTCAACAACGAAAGTCATTTTTCCCATCACATCCTCCGATTCCGCTTTTCTTCATCTTCCTGACAACTTACGCACTTCTTACAGCCAGGAAACGCATCTCTACGCTCAGGAATCATCGGCTCCCCGCATTCCTCACAGTGCGTTGCTGATACTGCTGAGTGGTTTAGTCTGTGAGCCTGAATAGCATGGTCGCGCATCATCTCTTCGAGATCGCTGGCCTGATCGATGATTTATGATGTCATGAGTGCTCCTTACTTCGAAGCCAGATGCAGACCGCACCATCATCCGTGTC